>CALDPL010000318.1 GCA_937911965.1 uncultured Allomuricauda sp.
GCCGTAATTCCTTCCTCCATACCAGTTAGAGTCCCATCCTTTGATGATTCCCAACCTATTTGCTATTGGATTTGTCTTTTGTCCCATTGCTATTTCCTAATCTTGTTTTACTGAATCAACTATAATTGTAACATGGTTAGAACGCTTTCTGATTCTATGCCCTCTACCTTGTGGTGCTGGACGAAGTCTCTTTAACATTCTTGCACTGTCTACTTTTACTTCTTTCACAATGAGGTTTTGATCTTCTGGTCTTTCACCTTCATTTTTTGCTTCCCAATTTGCTATGGAAGAGCGAAGTAATTTCTCCATTCTTTTTGCAGCTTGTTGTGGACTGAACTGCAACAAGGAAAGTGCTCTTGAAATCTCTTGACCACGAATCAAATCTGCCATCAACCTCATTTTTCTTGGAGATGTTGGACAATCATTCAATTTAGCAATGCTTATTGATTTCCTTGCCTCTTTTCTTGCCTCAGCAACTATTCTTTTTCTAGCACCCATTATAGTGTATTTTTATCTTTTGCCTTTATCTTTTTTTCCGCAATCACCGCGTTTCTTTTTTACTCCTTTTCGCCATCAAATAATGAATTTGTTGAACTCAGCTTTCTTCAACAGCACACCTTGCAATTTAAAAAAGCCACGGAAGTTTTGGAAAAGGTGGGGGAAGATTTCAAATTCGGAAAAGCCACGCAGGATTCCCTTCAAAAGGCAGTGCTCGCCGCCCGAAAGGAATACAAGAAAATTGAATTTTTCCTTTCGTTCCAATATCCCGAATATGTAACCGAATATTTCAATGGCGCGCCCTTGCTAAAGATTGAACGGGAAAATACCCGCCCCAAGGTTTTGGAGCCAGAAGGTTTGCAGATTTTGGACGAATTGGCATTTTCGGATGAAGCGGATGTTGAGAAAACCAAAATTTCTGCCTTGGCCACCAAACTAAAATCGAGTTACGCAATACTTTATGCCGCCCTTTCAAAAAATGAAAGCATTTTTAAGGATGATATTGCCGCCATGCGCCTGCAATTGGTGCGGATTTTTACGATGGGAATTACCGGTTTTGATACACCCGGTTCCTTGAATGCCCTACCGGAAACAATTTCTTCTTTGGAAGGAATGCAGGCCTATTTTGCCGAAAACTATAAAAACCAAACAATTGATTCCCTATTTGAAAGCGCTATTTCATACCTCCAAAATGGGGAGTCCTTTGAAACTTTTAACCGTTTGGAATTTCTGAAAAAATATATTGATCCACTTTATAAAAATCTGGGAAATATTCAGCCCCCAATAAAAGATTCCTCGTTGGCACAGATAAGTTCGTGGAATCCCGAAAGTAGTTCCATTTTCGCCGCAGACTTTTTGAATCCCTACTTTTTCACCGGTTTAAAAAAAGAGGAAGATAATGCCCAACTCAAGAATTTGGGAAAGGAACTTTTCTACGATACCTCCATCAGCAGCAACGGTCAATTAAGTTGCGTTTCCTGCCACAATCCCGATAAGGCTTTTACCGATAATGTGCCAAAATCCATAAGCAATGTACAGGGCGAAACCGTGCTTCGCAATGCGCCAACGCTGCTAAATTCAGTATATGCCGATAGATATTTTTACGATCTGCGCGCCTTTACGCTGGAGCAACAGGCGGAACATGTAATTTTTAATGCAGATGAATTCAATACGGCTTACAGTGCTATTTTGGAGAAACTGAACGAGAATGAAAAATATGCAAAACGGTTTAAGGAAGTTTTCGGAAGAGGTGAAATAAACCGCGAAAAGTTTTCAAAGGCATTGGCTTCGTATGTACTTTCACTGACTTCCTGGAATAGCAAATTTGATAAATACATACGCAACGAATCTGAAATTCTTTCTTCCGAAGAAAAAAACGGATTCAATCTTTTTATGGGAAAGGGCAGCATCAATGAAAACCATCTCACCTTGACCAATACCGGATCCATTGACATCGCCAAATGAACCATTATGGTGGTGGACATCAAGGGAAGGAACCATCAAGCTCCTGGACTGGCCACGGCCTTGCAAGACTATAAAAAAGACTGTCTTGGATTGTTGAATGAATGGAATGGACGCCATTTTGAACAGCATTTGGACGGGATTCATATCGGCATATTCAATGCTTCCGGGGATGCCCTGAACTGTGCCCTGCAGATGCGGGAAAATTTTTCGCGTTCCAAGAAATTGAGCAGGGGCCCAATGCCCGATCTGGAGTTTCGGATGGCCCTCAACCACGATCAACCCCTTAAGGAGGTCGGGGGTTTTTTTGAAGATGCACTCAAGACGATCAAACACTATTTGTTCCTGGTACGACCCGGCGAAATCTTGTTATCGAGCAATCTGGAGCGGGTCCATGGGGAATTGGTCCAAAAGGGCCCCAAAATACAAGGGGTCCACATCCTATCCTCCAACGACGAGGTTTTTGTGGATAAACTCTTTGCTGCCATTGATTCGAATATCGATAAAGAAAACTTTGGAATCGAACAATTGGCCAAGGAGGTCGCCATGAGCAGGGCACAGTTGTTCAGGAGGATTAAATCCTTGAGTGGCCGGTCTCCCAACAAATTTGTCAACCGCTATAGAATGCATTTGGCCCTGGAACTCCTAAAAATGAAAAAGTACAATGTATGCCAAGTGGCCCAAGACTTGGGCTATTCCAACCCCTCCTATTTCAGCAAGATGTTCAAAAAGGAATTTGGGATCCTTCCTTCAGAACTCTCCCATTAAGCCAACCCCGCGGTTTACCAAGATTTCCGAATGTGCAACATAAGTTGCATAATCTGAATGAAATGGGGTGTGTCCAATCTGCTTCCCGGCCTTAGTTTTGGACCAATCAAAAAACGAACAAATGAAATATCAAGAATTAAGGGGAAAACTGTCAGGACAGCTGGTGGTCCCCCAGGATGCCGATTACGATGGCCAGCGTGCCATTTACAACGGCATGATCGACAAAAGACCGGCCGTCATTGTCAAATGCGACAAGCGGGAAGATGTGATCCAGGCGGTCAATTTCGCGCGCCGGAACCAAATGGAGGTGTCCATCCGCAGTGGGGGGCACAATGGTGCCGGACTTTCCCTTGTGGACGATGGCCTGGTAATCGACCTTTCCAATATGAAGGAAATCAAAATCGATTCCCGAGCAGAAACGGCATGGGTGCAAGCCGGGAACACCCTTAGGGATATCGATGCCGCAACCCACCAGCACGGGCTGGCCCTGCCCAGCGGAATCATCGGCACCACAGGAATCGGAGGAATCAGTTTGGGAGGGGGCTTGGGCTATCTGAGCCGAATGGGGGGCCTCACCATTGACAACATATTGGAATGTGAAGTGGTATTGGCCACCGGGGAATTGGTCACTGCCAAGGAGGATTCCCATCCGGAACTCTTTTGGGCCCTTAGGGGCGGTGGTGGAAATTTCGGGGTGGTAGTCTCCTTTAAATTTAAGTTGGTCCGGGTCAAAAATGTATATGCAGGTCCCATGTTCTGGCCTATGGAAAAGGCACGGGAAGCCATGAAGTTCTATGATGACATCACGAAGAACGCCTCTCGGGACCTCTATGGGTTCTTTGCTTTTTTGACCGTGCCCCCCGCAGCGCCCTTTCCCGAGCATTTGTGGAATCAAAAGGTTTGTGGGGTGGTCTGGAGCTATACAGGTCCCATGGATCGTGCCGAGGAGGTGTTCAAACCCATTCGTGCCTTTGGTCCCCCTATTTTGGATTTTGTGTCCGAGATTCCCATGCCTGCCCTCAACGGAATGTTCGATGCCCTCTACCCGCCGGGCTTGCAGTGGTATTGGAGGGCCCACTTCATCAAGGAGCTCTCTGAGGAATCCATCACGACCAATATTGAGTTTGGCTCAAAGCTGCCAAGCATGCACTCGACAACGCATCTCTATCCCGTGGATGGGGCCTGCCACGATGTTGGCCCCGGGGATACCGCATGGACAAATCGGAATGCGCGATGGTCCCAAGTAATCGTAGGGGTGGACCCCGAACCTTCGAATGCCCGGAAGGTCAGCCAATGGTGCAAGGACTACCATACCGCTCTTGGTCCCCATGCCATGGGAGGTGCCTATGTGAACTTTATGATGGATGAGGGCCGGGACAGGGTCAAGGAATCCTATGGGAGGAATTACGAAAGGTTGGTACAGGTGAAAAGCATGTATGATCCGGATAATTTTTTCCATATCAATCAAAACATAAGACCCGGTTCAGAGGCAGTAAGTTCCCATTAATGCTTGGAAGTTGAATTCAAGTTCAAGGCCATTGTGTTTCGATACAATGGCCTGTTTTGTGGTCTTTGAAAGGTAAAATTTGACTCATTTAACCTTCCCTGTCCGATTCAATTCCGGGAATGGTGTACAGCTATTTCATCGGCCCCCAGTCTTAGGAAGCGCGCTGCATTGTTATATAGGATGTCCCGTTTTTGTCCCTTGCTCAGAAAAGGGGCCTCCCTGATGGACCGCACAGCGGCACCTATTTTCTTGGGCCAGACCATTTGATCGGAGCCGAACATCAACCGCTTTGCCAAGCCTGCCCTGACAAAGGCCTCCAAGTAATCGTAAAAGGCCGTTCTGGGGATGACCCAGCTTATGGTGGATACATCGGCATAGAGTTGGGGATATTGGTACATAATGGCAATCATTTCCTCCTTAAAGGGAAAGCCCGCATTTTCCACGAACAACCGCAGTTTTGGATGCCGATCAAGAACCTCCTCCAGAAGTAGGGGGTTGCCGGCTGCACTGCTGAAATGGGGCATATAGGGCCCAATTCCCAAGGTGTGGATCAATACGGGAAGGTCCAATTCCTCGGCCAATTCGTAATAGGGTTCCAAGGAGGGGTCGTTCGGGGGGACTCCGTGGAGCTGGACCCCAATTTCCCCGATTCCCCTAAAGGTTTTTGCGCTATAGTCCGCTTTTAGCCGATCAAGTTCTGCTGGGCCGGCCTCCAGGATGAAAGGGGAGGGGACAAAACGATCGGGGGCCGATTGGGTCCACTGCTTTACGGCCTTGAGGTCCGTCCCGCTCAAAAAGGCCTTGACAATGTTGTAGCGGTCCATCTGTTCCAGGGAACTTTTCAGGTTTTCCATTGGATCCACGATGGCGTGGCCCTCACCACGACAAGGTTCCGGTCTGCACAGGGCCGGGCTTCCCTCGGGGATTTCATGGGGCAGTCCGGTATGCAGGTGCATGTCTATGATGGGCATTGGTTCTTGGGCCAAAAGCGTGTTGGGAGAAGTTCCTCCAAACCACAGGACACAACTCAAAATCAAGGCCCAAATGGAGAATGTTTTGTTAGGTTCCATGATGTTTGTTTTGAAGATAGCTGCTTTATGGCCAATAAGATACAAAAAAATATTGTTCGGTCTTTGACAAGGATTGACCAAAATTGCGACCGGATCATTGGAGCAAGGGACGGTCAGGGGCCTTTGTCGGGGGATCGGAAGGTTTTCGTCCTTTCCTCACGGGTCCCCGAGAAAGGAATCGGGCCGATATTGATGTTTGGGCACATATTTTTCGATGATGTATTCCGTGATACCCTTCAAGGTCTCACCGGTCAGGGGATGTAGGCCGGGGGCCGTGAAGAATTCCAATTCGTCCTTGCTTATTTTAAAATACCAGATCAAGGGCTTGCCGGTCTGTTCCGAAAAGAATTCGGTGCTCATATCGACCTTGACCTTTTTAAAGTTTTTCAACCTCATTTCGTCCAGGGGAACCACTTGGGCCCCCTGCCGGGAATAAGGTCCCACATCACAGGAAACCTTGATGTACAGGGAATCGGCCCAGGTCATACAGCCTTCATGCCCCCCGTTTTGCCAAACCGTTTTGATCGCTGCGAATGTCAGTGCCCCGACCAGGACCACTATAATGGGCAGGACCAATTTGTTCTTCTTGGTGGCGACGTCTTTTTTTTGGGTATCCCTTCCAGGGCCCTTTCTCCCTTCTTTTCTTCTGGCCTCACGGTATTTCCCATAATTTTCATACCCGAGATAGCTGCAGAGCTGATCGATGCTCGAAGCATTGGGTTTTCTTTGGGAACCGTCCTTCTCGATGTATTTTTTATGGAGTTTCTGAACCGTTTTTGAACTCAGGCCGCAGTGGTCGCCAATGTGGGTGGCCAGGGCAAATGTGCTGTGAACCGCGTGCTCCCCCTTGGCCTTTTCAAAAGCTTCATGGACAATATCTTCGATTACCCCATGTTCCATGGCCCTAAAAATACAATTTTTCCCTTCAAAAACAGCTCCCTTGATGCTTGGCAATCCCCTTATTTTATTGGAGACCAATGAAATGTCCACAAAGTTTCCACAAGATTTCCCCCAAATGTCCACAATGGATTTTCCTTCCCCGCTTTACTTTGTCCCAGAAGGTGAAAGGTGCCATGGATCGCCACTATGGCCTTTTCCGGAAAATTCACCTTTACGGGATTCCTGGACGCGACCCCATGGGTTGGTAGGAAAGTAGCCTTGTGGGCCGCTTCCGGGATCCACTTTCCAAAATCGACGAGTACTCCAAAGTTCATGGGTGGCCGCTTGGTCCTTGTGTTTGCCCTGGGATTTCCCGGACGGTCGCCCTTTTGTCAAACTTAAAAATTCGTAAAGATGAAAAAAGTGTATCCGGTCCTTTTGGCCGTGGGTATGAATATGTTCATGGCCTCCTGCACCCAAGGTGATGTTGTGGAGGACGAAAACCTGTTCCATACCGTGGCCACGGAAGGCGATGATGGGGATCCCCCGATGACCCCTCCACCCGAGGGGGATTAAAAATGTAATAAATTTCATTACTTTGAGCTGCACTTTCGGGTGTGGCTCTTTTTTTTGTTCCAATTTTAAACTGTGGTATTGTATAAGCAACTGTTGTCCATAATCGTTCTGCTCTGTTGTTCCTGCGGTCCTTCTGGCGTGGGTCCCCAATTGGAAAACGGTCGAACCATGGACAGCATCCAGGTTCATTACCTCAGGTCCAAGGACGGAGATCGATCCTTGGAGGAACGAACCAACTCGGTCAATAGGTCTTGGGCCCTTTTGGAGGGAAATTTGCGGGACAGCATCTTTGGCTATGTGCTGTACCAGAAATGTAGGTTGCATTTAAGTTCCAGGGAATACGACAGTCTTCTGTACTACAATGATCTTTTTCAAAACCTTGGACCCCAATTCGATGACGATTACAATAAGGCCAGGCAGCACTATCTGATGGGATACTACTTTTCGGGGATTGCCAAGGATTACGAAAAGGGATTCATGAATTTTAGCAAGTCCAGGGACTTCTATGGGATACTTAAGGATAGCATTTGGATCGGAAGAAACCTGTTGAACATGGGGACCATTCAAAAGAACCAAAATGATTTTTTTGGAAGTAAGGAGACCCTGACCGAGGCCCTGCAGTATTTGAAGTCACCCGAGGATGATGCGATCATTGCCCAATGTTACAACCTTTTGGCCACCGACCATAGGAAGTTGGCCAATTATGGGGACGCCGTCCTGTATTTCGACCGGGCCATAAAGAAGGCCGGTACCCCAGGGGAGAAACGGACCTTTGAGAACAATTTGGCGACCAGCCATATCGATGAAGGGCAGTATGTCAAGGCCATTGCCATCCTGGAAGAAATCAGGCGGGACAGCTCCTTGGACAAGGCTTCATCCAACTATGCCAGGATTCTGGACAATCTGAGTTACGCCAAATGGCTCAATGGGGACAAGAAGGATCCAGCCACTTTTTTGGAAGCCTTGAAGATCAGGAAGGACAAAGGGGACCTTCGGGGTCAGCTTGCCAGTTATACGCATCTGGGGGAATTTTATGCCGCTGTCGATCCCCGTCGATCCAAATTATATTTTGATTCGGTGATCACTATTTCAAGGGAGGTGGGGATCCCCTTGGCAGAAAAGGATGTGATCGAATTTATGATGGATCTTGATCCGGACGACATTGGATTGAGGGACCGCTATATTTTTTTGAGTGACAGCCTGTACCGGGAGGAACTCAAAGTGAAAACCCAGTTTGCCAAGTACAAATACGATGACATGCAACACAGGGAGTCGATCCTCAAGTTGGAAAAGGAGCAGGCAGAAAATGCCTTAAAGGCTTCCCAGACCAAGATCCGAACGTTAATCTCCATTTCCGTAATGGCACTTTTGGTATTGGGGACCGGCTTTGTCGGCTTCTATTTTAGGCAACGTGCCAAACGCCTTCTCGAAGAGAACCGGATGGCCGGGTTGGAGGCCACACGGCAGACCGAGGCCGAGCTCTCCCGTAAGCTGCATGACAATTTTGGGGCCGGGCTCAACCAGGCCATGCTGATGGTGCAGGGGAAGAGCGATTCCGAGAAGGTCCTTGATGTCCTGGACAATCTCTATAAGCAGAGCAGAAATATTTCAAGGGAACTGAACGCAGTGGACACAGGGGCGAATTTTAAGGATGTCCTTATGGAAATGCTCCGCATGAAGACCCAACCGCCCACCAATTTGTTGCTCAAGGGGAACAAGGATGTGGATTGGGATGCCATGGACCCGAACTCCAAGGAGGTTTTGTATAAGGTACTGCAGGAACTGATGATCAATATGGGCAAACACAGCAAGGCCAGCTTGGTCACGATCGGATTCAAAAAGGAGGACGGGAAGTTGAAGGTGGAGTATGCGGACAATGGAGTGGGGGCCACAGCGAGGGACCTTTTGGCCAAAAATGGCCTGCGGAATACGGAAAAGCGTATTGGGGCCATAAAGGGAACCATTATTTTTGATTCCGGAAAGGATGGGGGCTTCAGGGCCAACATGGTCATTCCGTATTAAAAATCATCTTCTATGTTCAACAAAGTTTTGGTGGTCGAGGATTTTCAAGATACCAAGTCGGGTATCGTTGAAATGCTTCGCAATGAATTAAACATAACGGAGATTCAAGAGGAACTGTACTGTGACCAGGCCTATAACCGCTTGAAAGTGGCGCTGGCCCAGGGCGGGCCCTTTGAATTGCTGATCACCGACCTTATGTTCAAGGAAGATCATGTAAAGCAGCGATTGACCTCGGGACCGGAACTGATCCGGGCAGCCCGGGAAATACAGCCCGATTTAAGGATCATCGTGAATTCCATGGAGGACCATCCTGCAAAAATCAATGCCCTGTTCAAAGAGGAGCACATTAATGCCTATGTCTGTAAGGGGCGCCAAGGGTTGTCCGAACTGATCAAGGCCATAGGGGAGGTGTTCCACAACCGGACCTTTGTTTCCCCACAGATAAGCCTCAATGTCTCGGACAATGTTTTTGAACTGGATGAATTCGACATCACCATCCTCAAGGACCTTGCGGCCGGCCATACAAAAAAGGAAATCTCCGAACGCTTGAAGGAGCGCAACATTGTCCCAAACAGTGAGAGTACCATCGATAAAAGGATCGGGAAGTTGTTTGATGAATTTCGGGTGAGGAACACCAATCAATTATTGGCCAAATTGATCCGCATGGAAGTCATTTGAGCCTCTCTGACAGATATAGATCGTACAAAATTAAATCCCTTACGGAATCCTGTAAGGGATTGTCTTTTTATGGGCCTAAGTTTGGGGTGTCCATTATTTTTGGGACGTCATTTATATTGGCCAGCTTACCGAGGCGGAGGAGGGGGAGTCCACCAAATTGGTAAGCGGGGCCTTTGTAAATGCCCAGAGGAGAGCTATGGGATAAATGTGTGATATGGAAGAAAGACTCAGGGGCTATAAACTTGTAAAGGCCATTTTGATGAAAAGGTTTTCTTCCATTGGCCCTGGAAGCAGGGGGAAGGGGAGTCGGAAATACTTCAAAAGGGCCCTGGACGACATGAACAACTTTGAGGAGGAATTGAAGCGGAACCTGGACTGATTTTCCATTGGAGTTGCTCAATTTTCAGTTATCGAAACCTCAATCAATGTGAAACCAAAATAAATTTCCATGGAGCTACAGAACCAATTGAAGGCCCTAGCCGATAAGGTGATCAAACTCAAGGGTCAGATTGAGACAGAAGAGTCTACCAAGCATGCCTTTGTACTCCCATTCATCAACTTGTTGGGATACGACACTTTTGACCCTACTGAAGTAGTCCCTGAGTTTACAGCAGATCTTGGTCTTAAAAAAGGGGAGAAGGTAGATTATGCCATTTTCCAGACTGGGGAGCCCATTATAATAATTGAATGTAAGAATTGGAAGGAGAAGCTCAATCCACACAATTCACAATTGTTTCGGTATTTCCACACTACAAAGACCCGATTTTCATTGTTGACCAACGGTATTGAGTATCAATTTTTCACCGATTTGGTAGCTGCAAACAAAATGGATGAGAAACCTTTTTTGGAATTTGATATCACCCAATTAAAAGAAAATACGATCAATGAAATCGCAAAATTCCACAAATCCAAGTTCAATGTCGCTGAGATCGTGGACAATGCAAGTTCGTTAAAATACACAAAGGAAATAAAGAAGCTTATTTTGGACGAACTGCAGGCCCCATCCCATGATTTTGTGCGATTGTTCGCTTCCAAGGTTTTTTCCGGAAGATTTACTGAGAAGGTTATGGGAGAATTTACCGAATTGGTCGGCCGGGCCTATAATCAGACCATTAGTGACAGGGTGAATGACCGATTGAAGGCCGCATTGAGTAAAGAGGCTGAAAAACAGGGGGAAGAAGAAAAAGAACCTGAAAAGTTGAGCAAGATCTCCACTACTGAAGAAGAGCTGGAGGGCTATGGTATAGTGAAGGCCATTTTGAGGAGAAAACTTCCGATTGATCGTATTTTCCACCGGGACACCCAATCCTATTTTGGGGTGTTGTTGGATGACAACAATCGAAAACCCCTTTGCAGGCTCCACCTCAATGGGGGAAACAAATACTTGGGCATCATCGACAATAACAAGGAAGAAGTAAGACATTTGATCAATTCTGTGGACGATATTTATCAATATCAAGATGAATTATTGGAAACAGTGGACTATTATGAAAAGGTATAAGGTTGTTTTTGTTCTATTTCTTTATTTAATTTTTGCCGGTTTTACGGACCATCACAATGTGGGTGACAAGGTCTATGTCTGTATGGGCAAATCAAGCAAACGCTACCATTACAACCAAAAATGCAGGGGTCTTTCCAATTGTTCCACCAAAATCCATGAAATTACTTTGACCAGGGCAAAGGAAATGGGACGTACCCTTTGTGGATGGGAGAATTGATCGATGAAGTTTTATTTTCTTGTTCCCACCCCCTACGGAATTCCGTAAGGCATTGATATGCAATTGTAATAGGTTTGAGTGAAATTTCAGAACGGTCCCTAAGGCAAAACAAGCTCTGTCCATTGAAGTT
>CALDPL010000319.1 GCA_937911965.1 uncultured Allomuricauda sp.
TGCTTTGGCAATGATCGGCGCCGCACCCGTTCCGGTGCCGCCGCCCATACCGGCTGCGATAAAGCACATGTGCGCGCCTTCCAGCGCGGCTTCAACCTGCTCCAGAGTTTCTTCGGCCGCAGCGCGTCCGACTTCGGGCCGCGAACCGGCGCCAAGACCCTGGGTAATTTCAGGGCCAAGCTGGATACGCTGTTCCGCTGGCGAACTGTTGAGGGATTGTGCATCGGTATTGGCAACGATGAAATCGACGCCTTCAACCTGTGACGCGATCATATTTGCAATCGCGTTACCGCCAGCTCCCCCTACGCCGATAACGGCGATACGTGGTTTCAACTCTTCCACTTCAGGTGGGCCGATATTGATGCTCATTTTGACTGTCTCCCAGACATAATCTGAATGTGTAACATTTCACTACTGCCTTGCACAAATTTGCAACGGGAATCACCCGAAAAGTTAATTTATTTCGTAAATTTTTAAAAATTCCCGCGAATAGCTAACATTAGCCTCCGTAATACAGCAGAACTACCGTATTTCTGGACGTTTTGATGGTTACTGGGAAGTATTCTGAGATCGACCGGTTCCTGCACAGCATAAAGCGCGAGCCCTGCGAGTCCGGCAAAGGCGGGGCCGCTATGTGCATCGGGCAAAGCGGTGAGTCCAACGGGCCGTCCAACCCGCACGTTCTGCCCCAGCGCCGATTGTGCATAGTCGGCAATGCCCTTTAATTCCGCGCCGCCGCCAGTCAGCACGACTTGCCTGCCCACTGGTCCGGTAAAGCCCAGTCCTTTCAAGGTCTGGCCAATCTCTCCGACCATGTGATCCAGCCGCTGACGGATCACGCTGATAAGCTGCGCCCTCGTAATACGGCCTTGCTCGGCAGCTTCCGGTCCGACATTTTCCCCTTGAAGGTCGATAACATCATGATTGTCACGCGGGCTGGTGGTGGCCGACCCGTAAAAGCATTTGATCCGCTCCGCCTGTGCACGGCGAAGGCCAAAGGAAGAGGCAATATCATCGGTAATATCCGCTGCGCCATAAGGCAGCGTCGCCAGCCCGACCAGCATCCCGCCTGCGAACAGTGAAATATTCGTAACCTCCGCGCCCATCTCGACCATTGCCACGCCCAGTTCGCGCTCTTCACGCGACAGGCAAGCGGTTCCGGCGGCAATCGGAGAGGCGACGATAGATTTGACGTTCAGATGCGCGCCCCGCACGCTCATCTCTATGTTACGCACCGGCGACGCATCGGCAAGGATGACATGAATGTCCACGCCCAGACGATCGGCGTGCAGACCTCTGGGATTCTTGACCCCGGCCAGACCGTCAATGGTATAAAGCGCAGGCTGTGCGTGCAGGACCATCTTGCCCTGCGGATCAATGCTGTTGCGCCCGGTTTGCAGCAGGTGGTCAATATCATCCTGCTCGATCCGGTGGCCGCCAAGCTCAGTCTCAACCGCGGTCAACATGCTGGTCAGGCCGCCAGCCGAAAAGCTGACCCACACGTCGTCAATATTCGTGCCCGCAATCCGCTCTGCCTGTTCCACGGCGTCGCGCACGTCGAGTTCGGTTCGCTTGGTATCGGCAATATAGCCGCGCTTCACGCCCTTGCTGGCGCGTTGTCCGGTTCCCAGCACAGTGACATCACCATTGTCCATCCGACCGGCTATCATAGCCGTAATCTTTGATGACCCGATATCCAGAGCAGTAAATATCTTCTCTACCCGCGCTACCATTTTTCTGTTCCCTAACCCTGTTTAACTTTCCGTACCCGATTCCCCGTTCGATGCACTTTCATTTTGCGTTCCGTCTTTCGGCGGCATCCGGAGATAGGCGCGTTCCGGATCGCGCAAATCGAAATGGAGCACTCCGCGGCCAAGCAATCGGTTCACTCCGTCCATCCGCGCAAAGTTGAGCAATGCCGCCGCTGCGGTTTCCTCACCTTCCGGCAGAGCCAGTGTTTCGCCGCTGTCAAACTCCAGATTCCACCGCCGGTTGCCGATCCATGTCGCCCCTGTCACCAGCGGGCTAAGCGCGGGAACATGGTTTAACAATTTCCGCAGCTCCGGCACTTTTTCATTGGCATTATTGCCCACGATGACAGGAAGGTCCGGTAGTTCGTCGCGCGATATCTGTTCCAGCGGATGACCGGTATTGTCGATCAGCGATAATTGCCCCCCGCGCTGCCATACAGCCGCAGGTTCGCGCTCGACAATATCGACGACCAGAGTATCGGGCAGCCGCCGTGAAATGCGCGCGTCCTTGATCCAGCCATTGCCCATCAAATCGGCCCGGACCTGATCGATATCGACGTGCATCATCGAGCGGTCTTTTTGGGCCAGCGTGATTTCATAGACCTTGCGTTCGTCAATCCGGTTGACGCCGATCACCTCTACCCGCTTCACCTCGAAACCAGCAGCGCCGACGGAGGTCGCGATCTGGTCGGCTGCCCGCTCAATCATGCCAGTATAATGGGCAACGCTATAGGCGCCCAGGATGAAGACACCGATCAAGCCCCAGGTCAGCCCTTTTTGCACCTGCTCTTCGGAAACCGGCATGGCGCGCAGCATCTTGTCGAATATCGAAACCTCGCGCACCTTGGCGCGGCCTGCACTTTTGCGTGGTTTGCCCCGGAACTTCTTGTCAGTCCGCCTGATTGACGCTGTGGTCATCCCCTGCTCCTTTTCATAAGCTTGTCCATTCATGCCTTGGTGGAAGGGGTGCCCATTCACGGAAACTCCACCATCCTGTACGGCGTCATAATACACAAATTGCCCATTGCCATTGTACTGAGCATATTTTTGATCAACTCCAGGCTCAGCCTGCGCAGCACCCAGTTGTTCATGGGGGCCTTTTCCCTGATGACGCCCTTGGGAAGCTATCTTTCCACGGAATTGGCCTGGCTTCAGGACTATGAGCATTTGTTGACTTCCCTGGCCATAGGGGTGTTCTTCCACATTTCCACCATTATCCTCTTCGAGACGGCCCAGGGACACGCCTTCAACTTGAGGAAGCTGTTGGTCATAATATTGGGAGGCGGAATCGCCTATTTCATATAGAGGTGATATAGTTTATTCGATGGGGGACTTTTGAATCAGGGACAGCCTCCTTTCCTAGTCCAACAGATGATGGATGAGCATCCAATGGCTGGCCGCCCCACCCAATACGAAAATGTGCCAAATCAGATGGTTGAACGGGATTTTCTTCAGGGCATAGAACAGGATGCCTATGGTGTAAAAAGCCCCTCCCAGGGCCAGGTAGGTCAAGCCTTTTGTGGAAAGATTCTCGATCAGATAGGGCAGGTCGATGACGATCAACCAGCCCATGACCCCGTACAGTATCAGGGAAAATGCCTCAAACCTTCCGGTATAGAACAATTTCAGTAGGGTTCCCAACAAGGCGATGCCCCAGACCAGATAGAACAACAACCATCCCTTGGATTCCTGAAGCAGGCTTAAACAGACCGGCGTATAGGTTCCCGCTATCAGGTAATAGATGCTGATGTGATCCAAGATCCTAAGCTTTCTTTTCCGTTTGGGATTCTCTGTGGAATGATAGGCCGTGGAAGCGGAAAACAGCAAAACAAGGGAAAGGCAGTAAACCGTGACACTGGATCTCAAATAGGGTGTCCCATCCAAATCCCCGTTGAGGAGGAGGAAGCTTCCCCCCAGGGCCAGTACGATCCCGATACCATGGGAACGGGCATTCCATTTTTCTTCCACGACATGGGGAAGGACCTTGGCTTTTGACATGGGCTTGGGCATTGATGGCAAAAATACAATAGGGGCGGTGCCTTTGCAAGGACCTTGGTCAGTTGCATGTGAACTCTTTTGTCAAGGCTTAAAATATCGCAGCAGTTCGGGCAACTCCCTTTTTAGTTCCTCCACGGCCAGATCACAGATTGCAAAGGCCCCTGTTGGGGAAAGATGGGTGTTGTCCTCCTTGCCTTCGGGGAAGCGCTTGTATTCCCCCGGGAGGTAATGCAGGAACAATTGTTCGGAACGCTGCTCCCCAAAAGTCAAGATCAATTCCCTACTCCGTTCTTCCAGTTCCAAAAGAGGCACCATCATTTCCCCAGCCACTTCCCGCACTTTGTCCGGATAGACCCCATGGGTACGGACCAGGGAATCCCCTTCAAATTTCCTTCGGCTGATGGGAGTGGCCAAAATGGGAATGGCCTGACGCTCGCGCAGCTCCAATACAAATCGTCGCAGATTGGCCTTGTACTGCTCCGGGGGTGAATACCGCTCCACCCCCTTTTCCGGGGATTGGTCGTTGTGGCCGAACTGTACAATCACGTAATCCCCCTTCTTAACGGCCAATAGAAGGCTGTCCCAATGGCCCTCTTCCCTAAAGCTTTTGGTGGAACGTCCATTGAGGGCATGGTTCCTCACGGCAATGCCCTCTTTAAGGTACAATGGAAGAACCTGCCCCCAGCCCTTTTCCGGATTGTTGGGGACAAAGGTCTTGTCGGCCATGGTGGAATCCCCTGCCAGGTGCAGGGTGGGTGGGTCCTGGTGAAGGAACCAAGATATGATTATGGGAAGGAGCAGCCATTTATTCATCCTCCCTCCTA
The DNA here is from genome assembly GCA_937911965.1 of uncultured Allomuricauda sp. GTDB lineage: Bacteria > Bacteroidota > Bacteroidia > Flavobacteriales > Flavobacteriaceae > Flagellimonas. The sequence continues at coordinate 4,574 of CALDPL010000319.1, forward strand.
TTGATATGTGACACTGCCCTGGGGCACGTCCTTGCCGAGTTCGGAATCCGCTTCCAAATCGGGGTCCAATTCAATGTTCTTTGACAGCCTGCCCAGAATCCTTATCGGACTTCCCTCCTTGACCTCATGGTTCAGGTCCTCGACCTCCACATTTTTGCTGTTGTACAGGGTAAGGGCACTGCCCTTTCCCGGGATGACCTTTACATTCTTTAAATTCAGGCCATCGGTATCCACGGCAATAATGCCCGTTTCAGCTTGTAGGACCGCATTTTCCAGGGAAACGTTTTGGAGGTTCATTTCGGGGAGTCCCTGGAAACTCGCCCCCACCCCTGAGGCTATTACCTGGATGTCCCTCATAAAAATGTTCCTAAAGGATGGGGTTTGTTCACTGACCGGGACCGGGGTTTCATCGCGGGCTTCGTCGGCCGCACTCTGGTCCTCTTCCAAAACCGGGGAGTTTCCACCGTAGAAGAGGTTGAAATTGATGGCGTCCGTTGGAATATTGATCATGTCTATATTGGAAATATAGATATTTTCCACCACGCCGCCCCTGCCCCGGGTGCTCTTGAAGCGAAGGCCCACATCGGTTCCGATAAAAGTACAATGTGAGACGTGTATATTCCTTACCCCACCGGACATTTCACTGCCCACGGTAAAGCCCCCATGTCCATGATAGACCGTATTGTTCTTGATGATGACGTTCTCTGTGGGCATGGCCCGCTCCCGTCCATCCTCGTTTTTCCCCGACTTGATGCAAATGGCATCGTCCCCCACATCAAAGGTATTGTTGTAAACCAGAACGTTTTTACAGGATTCCAGATCCAAACCGTCCCCGTTTTGGGAGTACCAGGGGTTTCTCACATTGAGGTTCCTGATTATGATGTCCTCGCTCATCAGTGGGTGGATGTTCCATGCCGGGGAGTTCTGGAATGTGGGTCCGTCCAATAAGATGCGTTTGCTGTTGATGATACTGACCAGTACCGGACGCAGAAAATCCTTCATGGATTCCAGCTCCTTGAGGTCCTTGGTCTCGGGCACATTGAAGCTGCTTGTGGCCACATAGCCTGACAGGGAGGATTCAGAAGGGAACCAGATGTCCTTTGCCTCGTTGAGCACTCCTCCGGATTTGAGCAGGTTTTTCCACTGGCTCGAGGTCATCTTGCCCTTTTTCACAAACCGCCAGGCATCCCCATTGCCATCTATGGTCCCCTTGCCCGTTATGGCGATGTTTTCCACGTCCCGTGCAGATATGGGGGAAACACAACGGATGGTGTTGAGTCCTTCAAAGCTGGTCTCGATCAAGGGGTACTCATCAAAATCCTTGCTGAAAAGCAATAGGGCCCCATCCTCCAAATGCAGGTTGATATTGCTCTTCAGGGCTATGGGTCCCGTAAGCCACATGCCCCGGGGCACGGTGACCCTGCCGCCACCTTTTTGGTGGACCTCTTCAATGGCATCGGCAATGGCCTTGGTGTTGCTGTGGAGTCCGTCTCCCGTTGCCCCGAAATCCACTATGGATACTTCAAGGTCGGGAAAGGAAGTTTCCCTTACCCTGGGCATATCGAATTCCACCCCTTCATATAGGGCGTCAATCCCGTTTGTCCGATCGGTCATCGAGACCCTGATCTGTTCGCTTTCCCCGCAGGCCAAGAAAAATAGCGTGGCCATGCCCATGCTCAATCCCTGCAATATTGCCTTTCCCATTCTAATGTTGAATTTGTTTTGTTACGCTTTATCTTACAAAAAATCTTCCCTGAAGGGGGTGAACACATCGATCAAGAGTCCGGCCTCCAGGCACTTCACCCCATGCACCACATTGGGCTGTGCAAAAAACCCATCCCCTTCCCCCAGAATCTTTACAACCCCGTCCACGCTCACTTCAAATTTGCCCTGGGCCACATAGGAAATCTGGGAATGGAAATGGTTGTGCAAAGGTCCGATGGCATCTTTTTCGAATCTTACCTTGACCATCATCTGTTGGGAGTTGTGTCCCATAATTTGACGTGAGACTCCCGATCCCATGTCCTCCCACTTTGAGGATCCCTCAAAAAATAAATCCTTTTTAAATTCCATAACTCATCATATTAAATTGTTTTTCAAGGGATACCATCC
>CALDPL010000320.1 GCA_937911965.1 uncultured Allomuricauda sp.
GGGCATGAGCGGGATCATCAACATCATCCTGCACAAAAATGCCAATATCGGGTTCAACGGAAACCTTAACCTGGGCCTGACCATGGCGGAAGAGGCCAAGTTCAACAGTTCCATCGACCTGAACTACCGCAATGGAAAGTTCAATTTTTACGGGAACTACGGCAACAATATCGGCAAATGGACCAATGAGGGGGGTGTCTTTAGGGTGGCGGACAGTTTCAGTCAGGATTTCGACATCTTCAACAACAACAAGTCCCACCTCTATAAATTGGGGGTCGATTTTTATCTGAACGACAAAAACACCCTTTCGTTCTTTACGAACCAGAACCACTTTGACGGCAAGGGGATATTCATTACCGAGATCGACTATGCCAATGAGCCCTCCCGGAATTTTACCCAATTTTACGACGATGTGAGCGACAATCTGAGCCAACAGTACAATTTTGACTATAAACTGGAATTTGACAGGGAAGGGCACAATATCGAACTGGAGGTGGACCACAACCAATTTGACAGCGGGCAGGATTCCCGCTACAGGTCGATCGGCAACGTTCCCTACCCCGATTATACGGATGTGGCCGAAACCGACCGAAGACAGACCACGGCCAATCTGGATTACGTGAACCCCCTGGACAGCATTTCAAAATTGGAGCTGGGTCTGGAGTCCAGGAATTTTGAGACCCAGGTGGATTATTCCTCCACGGGACTGTCCTATGATCCCAACGGAGATCTGGTGCCCACCCCGAGCACTGAATTTGTATATGCCATGGACATTTATTCAGCCTACGCCACCTTTGGGCAATCCTTTGAAAAATGGTCCTACCAGATGGGGGTGCGCATTGAGGATGTGAAGGTGCAGGCGGATACCAATTCCGTTGCGGCATTCACCCACGATTATATCGAGCTCTATCCCTCGGCCTTTCTCACATACAGCCTCAATGGGAAGGATCAATTGCAGCTGAGTTACAGCAGGAGGGTGGACCGGCCCGGTCTGAATCAGGTCAACCCCATAAGGGAGTTCTCCACGCCCACGGTATCTGCCTTTGGAAATCCGAACCTTGTCCCGCAGTTCACCAATTCCTATGAGTTGAACTATACCAAGAGACTGGAACACGGGAGCATCACCGCCGGGGTGTTCCATCGAAGGATCGCCGATGAGATCAACCAGACCCTCTTTATCGATCGTCTGGACCTGAACCGGACCATCCTCACCTTTGACAACTTTGACAAGACTTCCTCCTATGGGCTGGAAATCTCGGCCAATTACAAGCCTTTGGAATGGTGGAACATCAACGGCAGTTTCGATCTCTTCACCCAGACCCAAAGGGGCTTGTCGGAGTATTTCGATCCGACCGTCCCCGATCCGGGGGTGGAGGATATCCTCACCGAATCCGTGGAGGTGGACAATACGGCCTGGAACTTGAGGATGAACAACAGTTTTACGGTGAACAAAAAACTTTCCCTTCAGGCCTTTGGCTTCTATAGGGGAAAATTCAGATCCATCCAATTTGAATCCGACCCCATGTACTTTGTCAATGTGGGGGCCAGGTACTCCTTTGACCAGGGCCGTGGGACCCTCAGCCTGAACTACAACGATATTTTCAGGACCATGAAGGCCTCTTTTGAATCGGACTACCCCTATGCCATGTTGGGGGAATTCCGTTGGGAGAGCAACCGGATCTATGTGGGGGCCTCCTATCGCTTTGGCAGTGGAAAGAACCGGGTCAAACAGCGAAAGCAGCGGGACAGCAACATCAAACAGGACGCCGGGGGCATCCTGTAAAGACAAGTCGAAGGTGCTCGGCGAAGTGTTGGTTGGTTAGTTCTTCCGAGGGCCCAGACGAAAAACCCCGATCTCTTAGGAGGCCGGGGTTTTGTTATTTCACGGTTCGGGGATCACCAACGGATCATGGCACTGGCCCAGGTAAAGCCGCTGCCAAAGGCGGCCAGGGCCACCAGGTCCCCTTCTTTGATCCGGCCCAGTTCCCAGGCCTCGGTAAGGGCAATGGGAATGGAGGCGGCCGTGGTGTTTCCGTACTTCATGATGTTGTTGTACACCTTATCGTCGGAAAGCCCAAATTTTTTTTGGATGAACTGGGAAATCCTGAGATTGGCCTGGTGGGGAATGAGCAGATCGATATCCCCTTTGTCCAATTGGTTGGCCTCCAAACCTTCCATGATGACCTCGCTGAAGCGGACCACGGCGTTTTTGAACACAAACTGTCCGTTCATATAGGGATAGTAAGAAGTGTCCTCGGGATCGGCATCCCCGAGGATGTCGGTCACCCAACGTTTGCCCATACCGGGGGCGATCAGGGAAAGTTCCTCGGCATGCTCCCCTTCCGAATGCAGGTGGGTGGAGAGTATGCCCTTGGCCGGGTCCTCTTCCCGGCCCAATACGGCCGCTCCCGCCCCATCGCCAAAAATCACGGATACGCCCCTGCCCCGGGTGCTCATGTCCAGGCCGTGGGAATGCAGTTCGGAGCCGACCACCAACACCTTTTTGTACATGCCGCTCTTGATGTACTGGTCCGCCACGGAAAGGGCATAGACAAAGCCGGAACACTGGTTCCTGACATCCAGGGCCCCCACGGTGCGAAGGCCCAGGTCCCGTTGTACCAAGACCCCCGGACCTGGAAAGTAATAGTCCGGGCTCAGGGTGGCGAACACGATGAAATCGATTTCTTCCTTGTCGATCCCCGCCCGCTCTATGGCTATTTTGGCGGCCTTGACCCCCATGGAGGTGGTGGTGTCCGATCCCTTGACCACATGCCGCCTTTCCCGGATACCCGTCCGTTCCTGGATCCACTGGTCGTTGGTGTCCATGAGTTTGGACAAATCGTCATTGGTGACCACATTATCTGGGACATAGAACCCCAATCCGACTATCTTGGAATTGTACATGTAGCTGTTTTTTTTATATTATTATGGATTGCAAATTGAAATTTAGTGAATAATAATGCCAAATAATCAATTCCCGGCCAATATAAACCTTTTTGAAAGTTGTATTTTTAAAAAATCCAAAGACCCGACACACTAAAAACCCTATATACAGCAACATGAAAAATCTTCTTTTTGCACTATTGGCATGGTTTCCAATGTCATGGACCTTGGCCCAGGAAAACCTGACCTATCAATTGCCCCCGGCGGAAATCCTCGAACTGGCCGATGTGTCCCCGGCACCCAATGTCCTGATCACGGATGATGGCAACCATATGTTGATGCTCCAACGCGATGCCTATCGGACCATTGCTGAACTTTCCCAAACGGAACTTCGATTGGCGGGGCTCAGGATCGATCCCCGGACCAACATCGGAAGCAGGACCAACTATTACAATAAACTTTCGATCAAATCCCTGGACAATGCCAAAAATCCCGGAGCTGGGGAAGTCCTGACCGTGAAGGGCCTGCCGGAAAATCCAAGGTTGACCAATTTCAACTGGTCCCCCGACCAATCCATGATCGCATTCACCAACACCGTGAAGGATGGTGTGGAAGTTTGGGTCCTGGAACTGGAAACCGCAGCGGCCCGACGCCTGTCCGAGCCCCATGTGAATGCCAATATCGGGGATGCCATCAATTGGTTCAAGGACGGAAAGTCCCTTTTGGTAAAGATGCTTCCCAAGGACCGAAAACCATTGGTCGATGCCTCGGAAACCGTCCCCTCCGGCCCGACCGTATCCACGAACGAGGGCAAAAAGGCACAGAACAGGACCTATCAGGATCTGTTGAAAAACCCGACGGATGAGTTCAATTTTGAACAGTTGGCCCGTTCGGAACTCCACCGTTTGGACCTGGAGGGCAACCTGACGCCCTGGAAGGGGCCCGGGATGTATACCGACATCAGTTTTTCCCCGAACGGCAACTACGTCCTGGTCACAACCCTGGAGCGGCCCTTTTCCTATCTGGTCCCCTATTATAGGTTTCCAAACACCACCCACATCCTCGCAAAGGATGGGAGTACGGTGAAAAAGATTTTGGAACTCCCCCTGATCGAGGAGCTGCCCAAGGGCTTTATGGCCGTAAGGACCGGGATGCGCAGTCTGGGATGGAGGGACGACCGGCCCGCCACCCTGGTCCATGTGGAGGCCTTGGACGGGGGCGACCCCCAAAGGGAGGTGCCCTTTCGGGATGAGGTCTTTGAGCTGGATGCCCCCTTTGACGGGCAACCCAAATCCCTGTTGAAGACCATAAACCGCTATAGGGGAATCCAATGGGGCAATGACCATATCGCCATTGCACACGACCGTTGGTGGAACGACCGCAACACCAAGTCCTACCTCTTCGATCCCGCCGACCCCAAAAAGGAACCCAAGATCATTTCGGACCGCAGTTATCAGGACGTGTACAGCGATCCGGGGGACTTCGTGACCAAGAGAAATGAATACGGCCGTTGGGTCCTGGACCTGGACCGGGGCGACAATGCCTATCTGTTGGGGGATGGTCATACTGAAAAAGGGCAATTTCCCTTTGTGGACAAATTGGACCTGCGCAGCTTGAAAAAGACCCGATTGTACACCTCCCGCCTGGAAGGGAAATTGGAACGCCTGATTTCCTATGAGCCCAAAAAGGAGCGCTTGTTGGTCCTACTGGAATCCCCAACGGACTACCCCAATTACCATTACAGGGAGCTGGGCAAATTAAAGGGGGTCCAGGCGCTCACCTTTTTCGAAAACCCCTATAAAAGCATTCAGAACGTCCATAAGGAGGTCATCACCTATACCCGGGAGGACGGCCTGGAGCTCACCGGTACCCTCTACCTTCCCGTGGATTACGACATGCAAAAAAAGCAGCGGATGCCCATGATCCTTTGGGCCTATCCCCGGGAATACAA
>CALDPL010000321.1 GCA_937911965.1 uncultured Allomuricauda sp.
TCGCCGAGATGCCCGCGCTCCATTCCGCCACACACGGCATTAGCGACGCAGCGCTCGCCAGCCTGCCGGCCAGCATCGTCGGCGGCAGCGCCAAGGGCCGGCCGCTGCGCACGCCCGCCCACTTCGCCGCCGCCGTGGGCGAGACGGTGGGGATCAAGACCGTCGCCGGTTCGCCCGGCGACCGGCGCTTCGAAGGGACGCTCGTCGGGTGCGACGAGTCGGGCATCACCGTCGAGACCGCCGACGGCCCCCGCAGCGTGTCGCTCGACGAGATCGACAAGGCCCGGACGGTGTTCGTCTGGGGGCCGACGCCCAAGCAGGGCGGGCAGGCCAAGCGCACCAAGAAGAAGGCGTCCGACCGTGGCGCCCCGACGAGGAAGGCGACGAACCGATGAGCACCGGAAGCTTCGAGATGCTGGAGGCCCTCCAGGCCCTGGCAGCAGAGAAGGGGATCTCGGTCGACGCCCTCCTCGACGCCCTGGCCAACGCCCTGGTGTCGGCCTACAAGCGCATGCCCGAGGCGCACGAGTACGCCTGGGTCACGATCGACCCCGACACCTTCGAGATCCGCGTCCTCGCGCAGGAGCTCGACGAGGAAGGCGAGCCGACCGGCCCCGAGCTCGACGTCACGCCCCAGAACTTCGGCCGCATCGCCGCGCAGACCGCCAAGCAGGTGATCCTGCAGCGCATCCGCGAGGCAGAGCGCGGCATCATGTACGACGATGCGTGACAGCGCGGCCTCCCCGCAGGCGAGCCCGGCCAGGTCCCCCGGCTTGTCCAGAACGGGACCGGAGGTCACCTTGATGCCCACCCCCAGTTCATTGGCCAGGATATGGGCCAAAGTGGTCTTGCCCAGCCCCGGGGGACCGTGAAAAAGGGTATGGTCAAGGGCCTCGCCCCGAAGGTTTGCGGCCTGTACGAAGACCTTCAGGTTTTCCAAGATCTGGGCCTGTCCCGTAAAGTCATCAAAGGTGACCGGGCGCAGGGCCCTTTCAATGTCGAGCTCCTCCTGGGAAAAATTCCCTGCCGTGGGATCTAGGTTTTCATTCATCAGGAACAAAGATAGCAAAACCAAGTACTGCCCGGCACATTCCCCCAAAATTGGCATTTGTCCCCAAACTCTCGTATCCATTCCTTACCTTAGTTTGGTTGAAACAAGGCAAACCCCCAAAGATCGCATTATGCCCGCTACCCTTTATTCCGAAGGAATCATCCAATACATCCCGTTCTTCTATGTAATTTGGTCCGATGACCTCTTATCGGCCTCCGAAGTCGCGGTGGTGAGACATACCATAGAAAAGGACCCCACCCTTAAGGAAGGGGACCGCGAACAATTGATTTCCTGGCTGGACCCCGATGATCCCCCAGGGGATAGTGAAATGAAACAGTGGAAACTATTGCTTGCCAACTCGGGGGCCAAGCTCCTGGAAGGGGACAATTATCCCCTGGCCTCCTTCAGTGGACGCTTGTTGGATCGCTCCAACGGACAGCTCAACGAGCAGCTCAAACACATTGAGCTCACCCTGGGCATCCAACCCAACCACTACACCCACCTGTTCGATGTGGAAGTGGTCCATGAAAGGAGTTCCGACCGCTACAGTGCCACAATTCTGGATGGCATCCTCAAAGGCCCGCATGCCGAAATAATCGACCGCTTCAGGGAAGAGCTCAGGGACCCCATGTTCCGATGGGAAATCCACCAGAATCTTAAATCACATAGGGAAAAGACCCTGGTACAGGTCAAGCATCTGGCCCAAAAAGGGTACGGGGCGATGGCCTATGCCCCAGAGTACGGGGGCAGTGGAAACATGGAGGCCTATGCCGCCATTTTTGAACAACTGATGTTCGTCGACGGAAGCTTGGCCGTGAAGGTCGGGGTGCAGTTCGGGCTCTTTGGGGGAAGCATCCAAAAACTGGGGACCAAAAGACAACACGACCTATACCTAAAGGATGCCGGGAGTACGGCCCTATTGGGCTGCTTTGCCATGACCGAGACCGGCCACGGTTCCAACGTACGGGGCATCAAGACCACGGCAACCTATGAGCCCGATACGGATTCCCTGGTCATCCACACCCCAGGTAAAAACGACAACAAGGAATACATCGGCAATGCCCTGCATGCCACCATGGCCACGGTATTTGCCCAATTGATCGTCGGGGGAAGCAACCAGGGGGTACATGCCATCCTGGTGCCACTTCGAGATGAGCAGCACAATACCCTGAAAGGGATCACCATAGAGGACAACGGCCATAAACTGGGGCTCAACGGGGTGGACAACGGCAAGATCTGGTTCCACAACGTCAGGGTCCCCAGGGAGAACCTTTTGGACCGCTACGGGGAAATCCGAAAGGACGGATCCTACCATTCCCCGATCAAGAGTCCCAACAAACGTTTTTTCACCATGCTGGGGACTTTAGTGGACGGCCGTATCTGTGTGGCACGGGGCGCCCTTGGAGGCTCCAAGATGGCCCTGGCCATTGCAGTAAAGTACGCCCTGTCCCGCAGGCAGTTCAACGACAATGACAGGATACAGGAGGACCTGATCATGGACTACCCCAGCCACCAGCTCCGACTGACCCCTCCCCTAGCGGCGGCCTATGTATACCATGTGGCCCTGGAGGAGATGATGCGACGCTACAACGACGACTCCCAGAGTGACAAACGGGAAGTGGAGACCCAGGTCGCCGGCCTAAAGGCCATCATCACCCACTTTGCCAACGACAGCATACAACAGTGCAGGGAGGCTTGCGGGGGAAAAGGCTACCTTACCGAAAACAGGATTCCGGATCTAAAAGGGGACGTGGACATCTTCACCACCTTTGAAGGGGACAATACGGTGCTGCTGCAATTGGCCGCCAAAGGGGTATTGTCCGATTTTCAGGCCGAATTCAACAGTGGGGGTTTTGCCCCGGTGCTCAAACTCTTGCAAAGCCAACTATCCGATACCCTGACGGCCATAAATCCCCTGTACTCCAACAAGGTGGATGCCGACCATCTCTACAACCCCAAGTTCCACAAGCACGCCTTCGACCACAGGACCCGACGTCTGACCTATACCCTGGCCATGCGCATCAGAAACTACATCAAAAAGGGCGTCCCTGCCTACCAGGCCTTTTTAAAGGTGCAGACCCATGTTTTGGCATTGGGCAAGGCCTACAGTGTTGGGCTCGCCTATAATCTGTACCGGGATTTCTGTGAACAGGTTGAAGATCGAAAACACAGGGAACTCTTGGAAAAACTCGGGACCTTATACGCTTTGAACCAAATCCATGAAGATGCCCGTTGGTACCTGGAACAGGGTTATATCGGGGGAAACAAATCCAAGGCAATACGACAACGGGTGGAACGCCTGTCCACGGAGCTCAGGCCCCATCTCGAGGTATTGGTGGATGGCTTTGGGATTCCACAGCACTGTCTTACCGCCCCCATTGCGCAATAGATTAATTGGCTTTTGCTCCAATCCTATGACCTATATTTGAGCAATCTCTTCAAAGGTCCAGATTGTCTTTAATTGATTTGACAACTCCCTTTTGACTTTTTTCAAGATTTTCCTATATGTGTTTTTGGGGAAGCATTTTGGTGTGAAGAATTCGTACAATGAAAATGTCGCCATTGCGTTTTGTATAATAGATTACATGACTTTCATACCGGAAAAATAGATATTGATGTTTTGTAAGGGAATGATCAAACCTGCGCCCAATGTCGGGCTGTTCTGCCAACAGTTGCAATCTTTCTTTTGGTCCCGCCATGTATTTTAGGGTTTGCTTTTCCCCAAAATCCTCCATGCTACGTTTGGTGATCTCTTGAATATCCTGTTTGCTCTTTTTTGAGTGGACATACATTTTCACTTCGCAGCCTTGGTTTTGTATTCCACAATTGCTTCATGTACGATATCGTCAAAATCCTCGGCACAATCACCACTTGCTTCGCCTTCCTGCAAGGCTTTGACCAAGGTTTCATATTTTGTTTCTTCCTCCTCCAGTAAGCGCAATGCTGCCCGCACAGCTTCACTAGTCGAACCGTATCGCCCGGTTTTGGTTAATTGCAATAAAAAACTTTTAAAATGGTCGCCTAAATTGATACTTGTTGTATTGCCCATTATTTTGCTTTTTTATTGGTTTATTCCAAAATAACTATATTTTGGTAACAATTACAAGAAAGTCGTTTTGACAACCAAGGTTAAAGATAGGACTTAATCTCCCTATTTTAAACCACACAGTGATTCACGCCCAACCAACAATTTCTCCCTAAAATCAAAGCTATACCCAGGCAGGCCCCGGAAATCCAGTTCTATTATTTTAAGGATATTGTCTAAATAGTGGCCAAAAGTTTCCCCTGGCCCAATAGGGTCATTGCTGCCTTTTAATCAACTGGGAAGTATCCAGGAATTCCTTGATCACCAGGGACGGGGTTCCATAAAGATACACTCTGGAACTTCCCTTGAGACTCAGTTCCAGTTCGCCATAGGCCTGGACCTGGGCCGAGGGACTGTGCTGCATTTCCAGGGACATATCCCCCACTTCCATGGTCTCCCCACGGTATTTGGAACTTCCCTGCATCATCATCCCGATCTTGTTGGAACTGCCTTCCAGGGTCAAACTGGCCTGGTCCTCCAGATCGATCTGGGCAGTCTCCCCCACACTGTACACATAGGCCTGGGCCCTGCTGCCCAGGGAAATGTTGAGGGAATCCATGTCCACACTGAAATTCCCCCCACTATTGTCTTCCAGATTGAGGTCCATCCCCCCTCCGCTGGCCCTGAGGTCCAAACGGCTGTTGTTGAACCCGTCCACAAAGAGTTCGTCGCTTTCGATCACATCCATGCCCGTGATGCTGCCGGCCTTTAGGGATATGGCCTTGAGCTGGGTGTATTCCACGGTGATCTCCAATTGTTTCTTGGATCGGATATCATAATAGGAACTGATCACCAGGGTACTGTCGACCACTTCGAATTTCAGGATGTCCACTAGATTGTCATCGGCCACAAGACTGTATCCGGGACCAAAGGACTTTTTAAGGGTGATGTCCAATGGGTCCACCAAACTGATGGCATTGTATGCGGGAAGTTCCCCCTTGACCTCGGTCACCACGCGACTTCCCTTGATCTTGGGTTTTCGTTGGGCCTGGATCAGGATTGGAATCAACAAAATCGATAGGACGAACAGCTTTTTCATGCATTTGGATTTGATGTAGCGGTTTAAAGATAATACGATCAGATCAAACCCATGGTTCGCCAAAGGGAGGGATGGTGGGAAATTTAACCCGCCCTGTTCCCTACCAAATCCAAGATCACCTCCACGGTACGGTCGGAATTGACCCCCAGCCCCTCTTGTTGGTGGACCAGTTCCCCTTCACGATCGAAAACGCTGATGATATTGCTATGGGAAAAATCCAATGGGGAAATTCTTTTGTAGTTCACCGCTAATACGGCCGCAAATTCACGGGTATCTTCTTCGGAGCCTCTTAGGAAGACCCATTGGTCGGAGTCCATTTGGTTCTCCTTGGCAAATTCCGCCAAGCGTTCCGGGGTATCCGTTTCCGGGTCGATACTTACCAACACCAGGGTTACGTCGTCCTTTTTGTCCTCCGGGATCTGTTTTTCTATATTGCGCATATCGGCGGCCAGTCGTGGACAGGCGGTCTGGCAGGAAGTATAGATCATGACCATGACCAAAACATCGCCCC
>CALDPL010000322.1 GCA_937911965.1 uncultured Allomuricauda sp.
CCAACATCGTGCTGCTCGTCGGGGCGGTCGCGCTCAGTTTCACCAGCGCATCCCTGTCGGGCCGCGGGCCCGACCGTCCGGCCCGCGCCGACCAGGTCCCGGCCTCCCAGCCCGGCCCCGAGGGCGGCTCGCGCAACCGCTGGTCGGGGCCTTCCTAATGTCGAAAAGCCGTGTGAAAAGCGCGCCATGACGAGCCGCATCGAAAACCGCGTCGGCATCCGCGCCCCGGCCGAACGCATCTGGGAGATCATCGCCGACCTGCCGTCGTGGCGCGAGTGGAACCCGGTCTTTCTATGCCCCCGGGATGGAGGATTATCAGCCGGTCAAAATTCAATTTCAGTAGATTTTGCTCCAGGGTTCCCTTCATCTTATTGTAAAAGATGGACGATTTGGGATTTGCCCCCATGGCCGACATCAGTACAAAATGTTCCACTCCATTGGCTTTGGCCCTGCTGGCAAACTCCAATTGGTAGTCGTGGTCCACCCTCCATTGTGCTTCTTTGCTCCCGGCATCCTTTAGGGTGGTTCCCAAACAGGAAAAAGCGATCTCGCCTCGAATTTCGTCCTGATGTTCATCCAAATTTTCAAAATCAATCAGAAGTTCCCTAAGTTTTGGATGGTCTTCAAAATAAGGCCTGCGGACCAATGCGGTCACCCCATCGAATCTCCCGTCCTCCAAGAGTTGGTTTACCAGCTCCCGCCCTGTGGCCCCACTGCCCCCTATGACTATTGCCTTCATTTTATATTGTTATATTACATTTAAACCGATATGGCCCATTGCCAAGTTTCACGCCCATCGTTTTGATCTATAAATATAACCCATACCGATGCTCCATGGCATATAAATGTGGACCGCTCGCATTTTACGGCAATGTGGAAGTGAAAATGGGCATCGAGATGCCTTATCCCTTGGAGGTTTCTGGAATTGGGGCGGGGAATCCGTAACTTTGAAGATTCTGTAATTTCATTCACCTATGAAAAAACTGGGCTTTTTATCCTTTGGGCATTGGGGCGACCACCCCTCCTATCAAACCCGTTCGGCCAGTGACACCCTGCTCCAATCCATTGACCTGGCCATGGCCGCAGAGGAAATCGGGATGGATGGGGCCTATTTCAGGGTCCACCATTTTGCCGCCCAATTGGCCTCCCCCTTTCCCCTGTTGTCCGCCATTGGGGCGAAGACCTCAAAGATAGAAATCGGCACGGGAGTCATTGATATGCGCTATGAGAATCCCATGTATATGGTGGAGGATGCCGGGGCCGCCGACCTGATTTCAGGGGGAAGGCTGCAATTGGGCATCAGCAGGGGCTCCCCGGAACAGGTCATCGACGGTTGGCGCTATTTCGGGCATGAACCCGCCGAAGGTGAGGATGATGCCAAAATGGGCCGGCGCAAGGCCTTGGAATTCCTGGATTTGTTGAAAGGAGAGGGCTTTGCCAGACCCAACCCCCGGCCCATGTTTCCCAATCCACCCGGACTATTGCGACTGGAACCCCATTCCAAGGGATTGCGCGACCGCATCTGGTGGGGTAATGTTTCTTTGAATAAAGTTGAGGCTGTCGGCGGGCTCCAATGCCACAGCCGTTTGGGCGGCCCAAAACGGCATGAACCTACAAAGTTCCACCCTGAAGGAGGACGAAAGCGGAAAGCCTTTCCACCAACAGCAGGCCGAACAGATCAGGGCGTATCGCGAGGCCTGGAAGGAGTCGGGGCATGGGGGCACTCCCAGGGTATCGGTAAGCCGATCTATTTTTACTTTGGTCACCGATCTTGATAGGATGTATTTTGGACAAGAAACTGAAAGAAGGGACCAAATCGGCTTCATTGAAAACAACAAAAAGGCCATTTTTGGAAGAAGCTATGCCGCCGAGCCCGATCGGCTCATTGAGGAACTGGCCCGGGACGAGGCCATTCAGGAGGCCGACACCCTCCTTTTGACCGTGCCCAATACCCTGGGGGTAGACTACAACGTACACCAACTTTCAGCCCTGCTGGAGCATGTGGCCCCTGCATTGGGTTGGCGTTGAGAGCTATCGGATTCCTTTTTGGAGTACCTTTCGATGGCCCCTTTATAAAAGACGGTAACATATAAAGGGGGCACTGGTTTTTTTATCCGCTCAATGCCAGTTCTCGCTCCATTGATTTTAATGGTGGACCTCTGGAATCCCCTTTGGTTTGATCAGAGTGCATCCGGTCCGAATTATTGAGGGACAAACTTTGTTTTTTTGGTGAATTTTAGTCTATTTCCATATTGGGGAATCCTTGATTTACGCTCTGTTTCCTTATATTTGCGCCTATTGTAAAATATATTTCCGGCTCCCGGAAAGATGGGGATGGCCTGTGTTTCCCTCCCCATAAATCGGTTGGAAAATGAAGTTTTGGCTCCTGGGTCCAATTGTTGGGGACAATTGGGAACAAAATATGGGAAACGGAAAAAATCAAATTATCAATGCCCTATTATGAGTATAGCTATCGAACTTGTTTTATTGGCCGTTTCAGTGCTTTTTTTCTTGAGTATCCTGGCGGGAAAGGCAGGATATAAATTTGGGGTACCCGCCTTGCTTTTGTTCCTTGCGGTGGGCATGCTCTTCGGAAGTGATGGCCTCGGCATTCAATTCGAAAGCATTGAGTTGGCGCAGGTCGTTGGGACCGTGGCCTTGTGCATCATTCTTTTTTCAGGGGGAATGGACACCAAAATGGTAGAGATCAAACCTATTATTAAACAAGGGGTA
>CALDPL010000323.1 GCA_937911965.1 uncultured Allomuricauda sp.
TACAGGAAAGCCTCCAAATTTTGATCTTTTTGTCCTTGTCGTAGTGAAGTCGGATATCCGCAAAATCATCCCCCTTCGAATTCAGGACGGTGACGACTTTTTTGACCCTGTAGGCCATTCGATCTGTGGACAGTAGCTCGACCTCCAATTCGTCCAACCTCAAGACGGCGTCCGCGTTCTCGAGCAGTTCGGGGGGAATGGTATGAAAGGAATACTGTTGGGCCGGACAGAACTGTAGGCCCAACAACAGCAGGAAAAAGGGAACAAAATTCCCAGGATAAGGCGGTTTGGTTGGTTGCATTAAAATGCAATATCACCAATTTCTTACAGATTTCCCTCCCTTTTCGACAAAAACCGTCTATTCCCTGTTTTTTGTGTCGATAAGTAGGGTCACCGGACCATCGTTGAGCAGTTCCACCTTCATATCGGCCCCAAAAATGCCGGTCCCCACCTTCCGTCCCAATACCTCCTCCATCCGCACCGTGAAGGCCTCGTACAGGGGAATGGCGGCTTCAGGTCGGGCCGCCCTGATATAGGAGGGCCTGTTCCCTTTTTTGGTCAGGGCCTGCAGGGTGAATTGGCTCACCACGATCAACTCGCCCCCCAGTTCGAGGACCGAACGGTTCATCACCCCATGTTCATCGTTGAAGATACGGAGGTTGGCCACCTTGTGGACCAGCCATTCCAGGTCCTCCGTCCCATCGTTGTCCGCTATGCCCAAAAGTACCAACAGCCCGGGGCCCATGGAAGAGACCAATTCCCCCTCCACACGGACACTCGCCCTGGAAACCCGTTGTATCACAGCTTTCATAAACTCCTATCCATATTGATCGGTCCTATAACTTTCATCCTCTCCCTCCAGCATCTGAAGGTAGCTGCGGTACCTGCTCCAGGCCAGTTCATCCCGCTCCAGGGCTTGTTTTACGGCACATTGGGGCTCATCCAGGTGCAGGCAATTGTTGAACTTGCAACCGCCCTTGAGCTTAAAAAACTCCGGAAAATAGTCCCCGAGCTCATCGGCTTCCATATCCACCACCCCAAAGCCCTTGATCCCCGGGGTATCGACGATCCTGGCCCCGAAGGAGAGGTCGTACATTTCGGCAAAGGTGGTGGTGTGCTGTCCCTGTAGGTGCTGCTTGGAAATCTCGGCCGTCTTGAGGTCCAGACCGGGTTCCAGGACATTGATCAGGGTGGATTTCCCCACCCCCGAATGTCCCGAGAACATGCTGGTCCTGTCCACCATCATTTCCCGGACCTTTTCCACATTCCTTCCGGTCTTGGCCTCCAGTTCGATG
>CALDPL010000324.1 GCA_937911965.1 uncultured Allomuricauda sp.
TTTTTATAATAACCCCCTGTTGTTCGATGGGGATCGCTTTAGCTTTTTGAATTCGGACTACAAGGAATTGGTCAACACCCTGGCCGGTGTATCCAAAAGCAATGGGCTGGAGTTTGGATTGGTACAGCTATCGGGCAGCGATGATATCTTCGGCTATGTGCAGTACATCCTTCCCGATTCGGATGCCTCCACCAAGGACATCCAAAGGGGAGATCTGTTCACCCGGGTGGACGGGGTCCAGCTCACCGTAGGGAATTATCTGGAACTATTGTTCGGGACCAATGACACCTATACCTTGGGGATGGCCCATATAGAAGGGAACACCATCTTTGACGATGCCAAGGAGGTCAGTTTGACCAAGATTGAAAACCAGGTCGAGAATCCCATTTTGGTGGCCAAGACCCTGG
Source organism: uncultured Allomuricauda sp. (assembly GCA_937911965.1). Lineage (GTDB taxonomy): Bacteria > Bacteroidota > Bacteroidia > Flavobacteriales > Flavobacteriaceae > Flagellimonas. The sequence goes on from CALDPL010000324.1 coordinate 408, forward strand.
ACGTGGGGGGGACCAAGGTGGCCTATCTGATGTACAACCGTTTTTTGGGAAGCTTTGACGAACAACTCAATGCCGCCTTTGGACAATTTAAAGCGGATGGGGCCACGGAACTGGTATTGGACATGCGCTACAACCCCGGAGGGTTGGTCAATTCAGCCCGTCTATTGGCCAGTATGGTCTATGGTACCAATACCAATGAACTATTTATCCGACAACGTTGGAACGACAAGATCCAGGCACAGTTGAGCAATGAATTTCTCTCGGATTATTTTGCCGATAAAACTGAATCAGGGACTGCCATAAATAGCCTGAATTTGAGCAGGGTCTTTGTCTTGGCCACCAACGGTTCAGCTTCGGCCAGTGAGTTGGTGATGAACGGTCTGGCACCCTATGTGGATGTGATCCATATCGGGGAGTCCACCCGGGGAAAAAATGAATTTTCCATTACCTTGGTGGATGATAGGGCCGGCGATTACATCTATAATAAAAGTCGAGAGGGCTCTATCAATAAAAAGAACTCATGGGGCCTGCAGCCCTTGGTGGGACGCAATGAGAATGCGGACGGTTTCTACGACTATACCACTGGATTGGTTCCCGAAATCGAATTGGGTGAGGATCTTACGAACCTGGGGGTTTTGGGGGAAATGGACGAACCTCTCTTGGCCCGTGCCCTTCAGGAAATTGTTGGGGGTATGGCCAAAATGGACTTCAGTGTCGAAATGCCGGCCGAACCCTTTACCAGTTCAAGGTTGCAGACGCCGATTAAGGACAATATGTATCTGGACAAGCCTTTGGACTTCCATTTGGACTAAGGGCAAAAAGTTAAAACGGCCGATCCAATAAAGATCGGCCGTTTTTTTCTTGTCAAAGGCTCAGGTTCATTCCAATCCTGAAATTACGGCCCAGGGTGCTCATTCCCAGGATTTCGGTATAGGATTCGTTCATGAGATTTTCCACTCCAAAGAACATATGCAGTCGGTCGGGAATCAAATCATGGCCGATATGTAGGTCCACCAAGGAATAGGGATCCAATTCCACATCGCTAAAAGTTGAAAAATCCGTATCCAGCCGCTGCCCTGTATAGGTATAGACCAAACCCAGATCTGTAGCCTTTCCAAGTTTATAGCCCAGGGACAGGTTCGCCTTGTGCTTGGGAATGCGGATGGCATTGTCGCCCTTGCGTTCGGTAAAGGTGTAGTTGGCGTCAACCTTTAATTGATCAAGGGGCAACCAGCTGAGTTCCACCTCCACCCCACTGGCCTGGATTTCCTCCAATAGATTGATGCCCATAAAATCGGCATCGTATCCAATGGTGTTTTTTTCAATCCGGTTAAAATACAGGCTGCTGAACCTCAGTCCATCATGGACCTTGAATTCCAGTCCCCCTTCCAGGGTACGGTTCTCCTCGGGTTTTAGATCGGGGTTTCCCCCAAAGGCCCCGAAAAGCTGGGTCAGGTTGGGAGTGATAAAGGAAGTGGCATAAGATCCCATCAGTTTTAAATGGCCGGTGTCGGTTCGAAAGAGAAAGGAGGGATTGAAATTATGGACAAAATGGGTGCCGTACTCCGAATGGTGGTTCAGGCGCCCCCCGAGGTTCAGGTTCAGCCCAAAGTCCGAAACATAGACCAGATTGACATAGGGGTCCACAATGGTAAATTGTGCCCCATCTGAAAATTCCGCCCTGTCCTGGATGTAGTTCACACCCAAAACGGTATGCCAACGTTGCCCAAAAATGTATTGGTTGTACAGGTCCACTACCCAATTCCTCCCCTCGGCCGTACTTTCCCCGAAACCGTCCCTGGAGAAAGTGCTGTAATAGGTGTGGGCGGCATTGAGTTTTACCGCTCCCTTTCCATAGGAGAAGGAAGTGGAGGCCCCTACCCTTTCCTGTTCATTTTTGCCCAGATTGGGGGCCTCCATCCCACTGTCGTCATATTCGGTGCTGAATTTGGTCAGGTTCCCATAAAGTTTGATTTCAAAGGCATCGGAAAATTGATAGCCCATGCGAATATTGGTGCTGTAACGCGAAAAGACATCCTCCTCATTTTCGGGGGTGACAGCCGCGGAAACGCCACTTTTGTGCCTGTTGGAAAAGTCCATTCCATAGTGGAAACGGTCCAGTCTGCCACCGATGGAAACCGCATTGTCCACACTTCCAAGATTGTAATTCCGGTCCCCAGGGGTCATGTGGGTGCCCACACTGCCCATAAAATTCCCTGCTACCCGTTCCACGGGACTTTCCTTGGTCCGGATATTGATCACGGCCGTCGCCGCGTTGGTTCCATAAAGGGTGCTGGCCGCACCCTTGATGATCTCAATGGACTCAATGGTGGCGGGGGACAACATCCTGAGGTCGTATTCCTGGGAAAAGGTGGATGGGTCCGATACCCGTACCCCATCGATCAGGACCAAGACCTGCCTCCCACGGCCCCCTCGGGCAAAGACTCCCAATAGGTCCCCTTCCCTGCCCCGGCTTCCGGCAATTTCAATTCCGCTTTTGGCGTTGATGATCTGGGCAACCGTCCTGCCCTGGTTGCGTTCCAACTCCTCGGCCGTTACCTTGATAATGGTCTTTCCGGAATTTTCCCGTTTGAGTTCAAATTTGGAATCACTGACCACCACTTCGTCCAATTGTTGGAGTTCCATGGATTCTTGCCTATCTTCCTGTGCACAAAGTGCCTGGCCCGCCAATAGGGCGGCCATAATGTAAAAATAATTTCCTTTCATTTCGTTTAAATGAATGAACGGGAGTGTAGTATGGGTTCCATACGCAAACTTTTATCCCGAAAGTTTAACAATGATTGTTTGAACCTGGCAGGTCTCCTGACTTGTTTCATGTTGCCCGACCTTCCCATTCACAAGTGAACAGTGGTTTAGAAGAAAGCAACATCCCCAGGATTGGGGCGCCAAAAAAATGGCCAAAACTCACAGTTGCGGGAACAGTTCCGGATTTTCACCGGATTCCCTTTTAATCGCACAGGAACAAAATCGTGTGCGAACCAAAATTCAATGCGAAAATAATCATTCCTTCCCATTCCCTCCGCCCAAAAATTAAATAATCTTACTTTTGGGGCTATGGTAAAATCCTTGTCCCATACCGTCCCAATACTAGCACTTATATCTGCCGTTCTAATGGGCTGTGGGGAACGAAAGGGATCGGATTCCCCGCAGCCCGACCCTGTGGAAACCATTGTGGCCCACGCCCGGGGGTTTACAATCCAACGAAATGACGGCATCACCACCTTGGAGGTCAATGCCCCATGGCCGGGATCGAAGAGAAGCTTTAAATACCTGTTGGTGCCCAAGGAACGATTGGCCACCATGCGGTTTGCGGCGGATGCCTACGACGCCATAATTGGGGTGCCCGTGGAAAAAATGGTCCTTACCTCCACCACCCATATCCCCGCCCTGGAGGCCTTGGGGGAATTGGATGCCCTGGTGGGCTTTCCCAATACCGACCTGATTTCTTCCCCTGAGGCCAGGAAATTGGTGGCCCAAGGCCGGGTAAAGGACCTGGGGGTGAACGAAGGGGTCAATACGGAGATCGCCCTCTCCCTGGAACCCGAGGTGGTCATGGGCTTTGGCATCAACGACACCAACAGGGGCTATGAGACCCTCATACAGGCAGGAATCGCCGTGGTTTACAATGGGGACTGGGTGGAACAGACCCCCTTGGGGAAGGCTGAATGGATCAAGTTCTTTGCTCCCTTTTTTCAAAAAGAGGTAGAGGCCGACCGTGTTTTTTCCGAGATCGAAAGGGCCTATACCCGAACCAGGGAATTGGCGCAAAAGGCAGGGCACAGGCCCACGGTGCTTACCGGGGGGCTGTACAGGGATGTATGGCACGTGGCAGGTGGGGAAAGTTGGCTGGCCCACTTTCTCAAGGATGCCCATGCACATTACCTCTGGGAGGACCGCCCCGGGACGGGGGGCATCGCCCTCGGCTTGGAAGCCGTGTTGGCCCAGGCAAGGGATGCCGAGTTTTGGTTGAACCCATCCTACCACACCTCCTATAAGGAATTGGAGGCCGCAAATCCCCATTACGGGCAATTTGAGGCCTTTGCCAACAGGAAAGTTTTTTCCAATGCCATTGAAAAAGGGGAAAAGGGAGGCATAGTGTTTTATGAATTGGCGCCCCAAAGACCCGATTTGGTCCTTGCGGACCTGATCCATATCCTTCATCCGGAACTCTTGCCAAACCACGAACTCCGGTTCTTTAAACCCTTGGAGTAAATGAGCAGTAAAAAACCATATGGTCCTTCCTTTATTTTGCTTGGTCTGGCCCTGTTCCTGTCTTGGCTGTTGAACATCAGTTCCGGGTCGGTGGACATTCCCTTTGAGCAAGTGCTTTCCATTCTATGGCAGGGAGGGACGGAACAAACTTGGGACTATATCATATGGGAATACCGTGTTCCAAAGGCCCTTACCGCAATTTTGGTGGGCAGTGGCCTGGCCCTGAGCGGGCTTTTGATGCAGACCCTCTTTCGCAATCCCTTGGCCGGTCCCTTTGTGTTGGGCATCAGTGCCGGGGCCAGTCTGGGTGCCGCCCTGCTTTTGATGGGGACTTCCCTGGTGGGGAGTTTGGCCGCGTTTTCCCTATTGGGCAACATCTCCCTGGCCCTGGCAGCAAGCCTGGGAAGTTTTTTGGTGCTCTTGGTGGTCATGTCCATGGCCAGCCGGGTGAAAGACAGCATGGCGCTCCTTATCATTGGGTTGATGTTCGGGAGCATCAGTGCCGCCCTGGTCAGTGTACTGGCCTATTTTTCATCGGCCGAGAACCTGCAGCGTTTTGTCTTTTGGTCCATGGGGAGCGTCGGCAACCTCAGTGGGTCCCAACTTCTGCTTATGGCCATCTTGGTGATCCTGGGCATCCTCTTGGGGGTGGCGTCCATAAAACCATTGAATGCCCTGCTCCTGGGGGAACGCTATGCGCAGAGCCTGGGCATCTCCCTGGTGAAATCGCGAATCGTCATCATCATCGCCACGGGACTCTTGGCCGGTGGGGTTACTGCATTTGCGGGACCAATCGCCTTTGTCGGTCTGGCGGTCCCCCACCTCACCCGACAGATATTCGACACCATGGAACATCGGGTCCTGATCCCGGCCGTCCTACTTTACGGGGCGGTACTGATGCTGCTCTGCGATGCGGTGGCCCAATGGCCCGGATCCCCAAGTGTGCTCCCCATCAACGCCATCACTTCATTGGTCGGTGCCCCCGTGGTCATTTGGCTGCTGGTCCGCAAACGAAAAATCATATTCTAATGGAAGGATTCGACAAAAGCCCACTTTCTGTAAAGGGACTCAGCATTGGATATGGAAAGAAAATCGTGGTGGAATCCATTGATTTCGACCTGGACCCCGGGACGCTCTGTGGCATTGTCGGAATCAACGGCATCGGGAAATCCACCCTGCTCAGGACCCTGGCCGGGTTCCAACCCAAACTGGGAGGACAAATTGGACTTAAGGGCAAAAGCTTGGAGGCCCATACCCCTTCGGAGCTTTCCCGTCAGCTCAGTGTGGTGCTGACCGACCCGCCCGCTTCCAAAAACCTGGGGGTACTGGAACTAATCACCTTGGGAAGGCAGCCCTATACCAATTGGTTGGGGCATTTGACCCATGAGGACAGGCAGGCCGTACAACAGAGCCTGGAGGCCTTTCTTCTTGAGGACCTGCTCCACCAAAAATGCCACCAACTCAGTGATGGACAATTGCAACGCGTACTTATAGCCCGGGCCATGGCCCAGGATACCCCATTGATCCTTTTGGACGAACCCACCACCCATTTGGACCTCTTCCACAGGGTACAGATCTTAAAGCTGTTGCAAGGCTTGGCCCACCGGCAGCAAAGGACCATTGTTTTCACCACCCATGAAATCGATCTGGCCATTCAGCTCTGTGATCGCATCCTGATCCTCGATGGGAGGGAAAACCCCTTTGGGACTCCTTCCGACCTGATTGAACAAAAGCATTTTGAAAGGCTCTTCCCTTCCGAAATGGTCCGCTTCGACGCCGGTACCGGGACCTTCAAGGTTAACGGTTGAACACCCAACTTTGGCAAGGGCTCCCTTAAAAACCATTTCCAGGTCTTGGGGAATCCGTTATCTTTACCCCTGATAATCCCATTGGAATGAGCACGGAACTAATTTACCTCCTTATCGGGTCCCTTTCCCTTTTCATCGGCCTGGCCGTGGGCACCTACGTACAGAGGCTAAAGACCAGGAATACCGAAATGGTTCGCGAGGAACGGGAACAATCCCTGAATGCCACGATCAAAACCCTGAACGATCGGGCCCTGATGGACGAGGAAGAGAAAAAAAGGCTGCAATTGGAGAAGGAGCGGATGGGCAACCAATTGATCCGCTATGAGGTCGATATGGAAAACCTGCAGCGAACAAACGAGGAACAACGGGCCGAGGTGGAAAAGTTACAGGAAAAATTCACCAAGGAATTCGAGAACCTTGCCAATAAGATCTTGGAGGAAAAGAGTGAAAAGTTCACCAAGAGCAATAAGGAGAACATAGAGAACATCCTCAGTCCCTTGAGCAAAAAAATCAAGGAATTCGAGGAGAAGGTGGAGAATTCCCAAAAGGAGAACATCGGCATCCACGCCGCCCTCAAAGAGCAATTGCTGCATTTGCAGAACCAGAACCTCAAGATCACCCAAGAGGCCGAGAACCTGACAAAGGCCCTCAAGGGGGACAGCAAGATGCAGGGTAACTGGGGAGAACTGGTCCTGGAACGGGTGTTGGAAAAATCCGGTCTGGAGAAGGACAGGGAGTACAGTGTCCAACAAAGTTTTGTGCGGGAGGATGGAAGCAGGGTCATGCCCGATGTGATCATCAACCTGCCCAACGGCAAGAAAATGATCGTGGATTCCAAGGTATCCCTGACCGATTACGAACGATATACCAATGCCGACGGGGAGGACCGGCCCAAATTTCTCAAGGACCATATCAACTCCCTCAGACGGCACGTGGAACAGCTATCGGCCAAAAAGTACGAGGACCTCTACGAGATGGAAAGCCCTGACTTTGTACTGCTGTTCGTGCCCATTGAACCGGCTTTTGCCATAGCCATAAACGAGGACAACACCCTGTACAACAAAGCTTTTGAACAGAACATAGTCATTGTGACCCCCTCCACCCTCTTGGCGACCCTTCGCACCATAGATTCGATGTGGAGCAACGAGAAACAACAGCGCAACGCCATCGAGATCGCCAAACAGGCCGGGGCCCTTTACGATAAATTCGAGGGCTTCGTATCCGACCTGACCAAGGTGGGCAAGAAAAT
>CALDPL010000325.1 GCA_937911965.1 uncultured Allomuricauda sp.
GTCGCAAAAATCACAGGCAAGGAAGGCCTAAGGTTCACCGGGACCGCCAGGGTGTTCAACAGCGAGACCGAGGTCAACCAGGGCATACATACCGGAAAAGTGAAGAAAGGGGATGTCGTGGTGATCCGTTATGAGGGGCCAAAAGGGGCCCCGGGAATGCCAGAAATGTTGAAACCCACCTCTGCCATAATGGGGGTCGGCCTGGGCAAGGATGTCGCCCTGATCACGGACGGACGATTCTCCGGGGGTTCCCACGGATTTGTGGTGGGCCATGTATCCCCCGAGGCCCAAGTGGGCGGCGGGATCGCCCTGGTGAGGCGGCTGCTCCGGGTTCTCGAGCCGCAGGTCGCACTCGCCGCCGCCGAAGAGCTCGAGGCAAGGAGAAAAGCGTGGAAACAACCGGAACTGAAGGTGAAATCGGGCGGATTGTACAAATACGCCAAATTGGTCTCATCGGCATCCAAGGGATGCGTCACTGATATGATTTAAAGGATTGGCCCCCAAGGGCAAATATGGAATTTTCCCAAAATTGGAGCTTATGGAAACATTGAAATTGGAAAAAAAGGACTTGAAAAAAGATACCGCCCTTCGGATAAGTGGGGCAGAAGCCGTCATCCATTGCCTATTGGAAGAGGGGGTGGATTTGATCTATGGCTACCCCGGCGGGGCCATCATGCCCATCTACGACGAATTGTACAAGTTCCAGGATCGCCTGACCCATATCCTGACCCGGCACGAACAAGGTGCGGCCCACGCGGCCCAGGGGTATGCCCGGGTCAGTGGAAAGGTGGGCGTGGCCATGGCCACTTCAGGTCCAGGGGCCACCAACCTGGTGACCGGTCTGGCGGACGCCCAGATCGATTCCACCCCCATAGTGTGCATCACGGGACAGGTCCCCAGACATTTGTTGGGATCGGACGCCTTCCAGGAGACCGATATCGTGGGCATTTCCACCCCGGTCACCAAATGGAACTATCAGATCACCCGGGCCGAGGAAATCCCCGAAATCATCGCAAAGGCCTTCTATATAGCCCGCTCCGGCAGGCCGGGGGCCGTATTGGTGGACATTACCAAGAATGCGCAGTTTGATGAACTGGACTTCCATTATGAAAAATGTACCGGGGTCAGGAGCTATACCCCGGTGCCCAAGGTGGACCCCCGGGCCGTTCAAAAGGCGGCCGATTTGATCAACAAGGCCAAAAAGCCCATGATCGTCTTTGGACAGGGAGTCATTTTGGGATCCGCCGAGGCGGAACTCAAGGCCGTGATCGAAAAAGCGGGAATCCCTGCGGCCTGGACCGTATTGGGGCTTTCGGCCCTGGACACGGACCACCCCCTGAATGTGGGGATGGTGGGCATGCACGGCAATTACGCCCCCAATGTGCTGACCAACTCCTGTGATGTGTTGATCGCCATTGGAATGCGCTTTGACGATAGGGTCACCGGGGATTTGAACACCTATGCAAAACAGGCCAAGGTCGTCCATTTTGAAATTGATCCGGCCGAAATCGACAAAAACGTCAAGACCGAGGTGGCCGTCCTTGGAAATGCAAAGGAAACCTTGGGCATGTTGCTGCCTCTTCTAAGTGAAAAGGAGCATCCTCAGTGGAGGGCCGAATTCGACAAAAAATACCAAATGGAATACCAGACCGTCATCGAAAGGGACATCCATCCCACCAAGGACGGTCTGACCATGGGAGAGGTGATCGAACAGATCAACCGGGTTTCCGGGGGAAGGGCGGTCATGGTCACCGATGTGGGCCAACACCAAATGATCACCTGCCGATATGCCAAGTTCAAACTGAGCAAGAGCAATGTCACCTCCGGGGGATTGGGAACCATGGGATTTGCGCTTCCCGCGGCCATAGGGGCCAAGATGGGGGCCATGGACCGGGAGGTGGTCGCCATAATAGGGGATGGTGGCTATCAGATGACCATTCAGGAACTCGGGGTGATCTTCCAGCACAAGTTGCCGGTGAAGATCGTGGTGCTGAACAACGACCATTTGGGAATGGTACGGCAGTGGCAGGAACTTTTTTTTGAAAGCCGCTATGCCTCCACGGTAATGACCAATCCCGATTTTGTCAAGATCGCCGAGGGCTACCACATCACGGCCAAAAGGGTAGGGGAACGTTCCCAGCTCGAAGGGGCCATAGCGGAGATGATGGCCTCAAAAGTGCCCTATTTTCTGGAAGTGAAGGTGGAACGGGAGGACAATGTGTTCCCCATGGTCCCATCGGGAGCCTCGGTCTCCGATATTCGTTTGAAATAATCACAAAGAAAAGTATAGGTCCAATTGCAGGTCGGGAACCCTTTCAGATCGGGCTTGGACGGAAAGAACAACACTATGGAAAAACAATGGTATACCATTTCGGTCTATTCCGAGAACAATGTGGGCCTGCTCAACAGGATATCCGGGATATTTTTAAAGAGACACATTAATGTGGAAAGTTTAAATGTCTCAAAATCAGAAATTGACAACGTTTCGAAATTCACTATAGTCATTCAGGCCACCGAGGATGTGACCCGAAAGATCGTGGGCCAGATCGAAAAACAGGTGGAGGTGATCAAGGCCTTTTACCATACGGATGAGGAAACCATCTACCAGGAATCGGCCCTGTTCAAGATAGCTTCCAACCTCCTTTTCGACGAGAGGCAGATCCAGAACATCATCAAGGACAGTCATGCGCAGATCGTAACGGTGAGCCGGGACTTTTTTGTATTGGCCAAGACGGGACGCCGCCATGAGGTGGATGAAATGTACGAGGCCCTGCAACCCTTCGGAATCAAGCAGTTTGTCCGTTCGGGAAGGATAGCAGTGACCAAGGCCAGCATGCCCATTACCGAAATTTTGACCGCTTTTCAAGAAAATTAAATCGCAAAAATCAAGATATCAAAAATGACAAATTACTTCAACACACTATCGCTTAGGGATCAATTGCTCCAATTGGGAAAATGCAGGTTTATGGAGCCAAGCGAATTTGCCGATGGTGTCAGTGCATTAAAGGGAAAGAAAATCGTAATTGTGGGCTGTGGGGCCCAAGGCCTCAACCAGGGACTCAATATGAGGGATTCCGGCCTGGACATATCCTATGCCCTTAGGGCGGCCGCGATCAAGGAACAGAGGCAGTCCTACAAAAATGCAGTGGAGAACAACTTTGTGACCGGCACCTATGAGGAACTGATCCCCACGGCGGATCTGGTGATCAACCTGACCCCGGACAAACAGCACACCAATGTGGTCGGGACCGTGATGCCGCTTATGAAAAAAGGCGCCACCCTATCCTATTCCCACGGTTTCAATATCGTCGAGGAGGGCATGGAAGTCCGCAAGGACCTTACCGTGATCATGGTGGCCCCAAAGAGTCCCGGGTCCGAAGTGCGCGAAGAGTACAAACGGGGCTTCGGGGTGCCCACCCTGATCGCCGTACACCCTGAGAACGACCCACAGGGCAAGGGCTTGGAACAGGCCAAGGCCTACGCCGCCGCCACCGGTGGCGACCGTGCCGGGGTATTGGAATCCTCCTTTGTGGCCGAGGTCAAATCCGACCTGATGGGGGAACAGACCATACTTTGTGGACTGTTGCAGACCGGCTCCATCCTTTCCTTTGACAAAATGGTCGAAAAAGGTGTGGACCCGGCCTATGCCTCCAAATTGATCCAATACGGATGGGAGACCATTACCGAGGGCCTGAAACAGGGGGGGATCACCAATATGATGGACCGTTTGTCAAACCCGGCCAAGATCAAGGCCTTTGACCTGGCCGAGGAATTGAAGGACATCATGCGCCCATTGTTCCAAAAACATATGGACGACATCATGAGCGGGCATTTCTCCAAGACCATGATGGAGGATTGGGCCAATGGGGACAAAAACCTTCTGGACTGGCGTGCCGCCACCGGGGAGACCGCCTTTGAAAAGACCCCGGCCACAGGGCAGGAAATCTCCGAACAGGAGTATTACGACCATGGGGTTTTATTGGTCGCCTTTGTCAAATCCGGGGTGGAACTGGCCTATGAGACCATGACCGAATCCGGGATCATCGGGGATTCCGCCTATTATGAATCCCTGCACGAGACCCCGTTGATCGCCAATACCATTGCCCGCAAGAAACTCTTTGAAATGAACCGGGTGATTTCCGATACGGCCGAATATGGTTGCTATCTCTTCGACCATGCCTGCAAGCCCCTTTTGACCGATTTCATGAAGAAAATCGACACGGATGTCATCGGCAAGTCTTATGGACAGGGCAGGGACAATGGAGTGGATAATATCAGGCTCATCGCGGTCAACAAAGCGATCAGGACCCATGATGTGGAAGTGGTGGGTGCCAGGCTCAGGGCCAGTATGACGGCCATGAAGCCCATAGGATAACAAATAAAGCTTGGGTCCCATGGAAAAAGAAAGGGGGGAACCCTATTTTCCACAATTGGTGGATATTAGGCAGGCTGCACAGCGGATCGCCCAAGTGACCGATCCGACCCCCCTGCAGCACAGTATCAGATATACCGAAATCCACGGGGCCCGTATTTTCCTCAAAAGGGAGGACCTGCAACGGGTCAGAAGCTATAAGATCCGGGGAGCCTTCAACAAGATCGCTTCCCTTTCCAAGGCCGAGCTGGAGCGGGGCGTGGTCTGTGCCAGTGCCGGAAACCATGCCCAGGGTGTGGCCTTTGCCTGCAGCCACCAAAAGGTGCACGGAACCATATTCATGCCCGTGGTGACCCCCAAACAGAAGGTGGATCAGACCAAAATGTTCGGCGGGGACTGGGTGGAGATCGTGCTGGAAGGGGATACCTTTGACGATTCCAACCGGGCGGCCCAAACCTTTTGTGTGGAACGGGGCAAGAGTTTTGTCCATCCCTTTGATGACCCAAAGATCATAGAGGGCCAGGCCACCGTGGGACTTGAAATCATCAAGCAGGCCAAGGGGCCCATTGATTACCTCTTTGTCCCAGTGGGGGGCGGGGGGCTTATCTCCGGCCTTTGTGGGACCTTCAGCGCCCTTTCCCCCCAAACCAAGATCATCGGGGTGGAGCCCTTGGGGGCCGCCTCCATGAAAGCGGCCATGGAAGCGGGAGAATTGGTCAAACTGGAGGAAATCGATAAGTTCATCGATGGTGCCGCGGTGCAGCAGGTGGGCCGGTTGAACCTCGATATTTGCAAAGATCGGCTGCACCAGATCGTCACCGTTCCCGAAGGCAGGGTCTGCCAGGTGATCCTGGACCTCTACAACAGGGACGCCATTGTGGCGGAGCCCGCAGGGGCCTTGACCATAGCGGCCCTGGAGGATTTTTCCCAACAGCTTGCCGGAACCCAAGTGGTCTGTGTGGTCAGTGGGGGAAACAACGATATTACCCGCACCGCGGAGATCAAGGAACGGGCCCTGCTCCACGCCAAATTAAAACATTACTTCATTGTGCGCTTTCCCCAGCGCCCCGGGGCCTTGAAGGAATTCGTGGCCGAAATCCTGGGGCCGGATGACGATATTGCCCATTTTGAGTACACCAAGAAATCCAGCAGGGAGAACGCTCCGGCCGTGGTGGGCATTGAACTCAAATCCCCGGATGACCTCCAGCCCTTGATCGACCGTATGAAAGCGAACAACTTTTTTGGGGATTATCTAAACGACAAGCCCGATCTTTTCCAGTATCTGGTGTGATGTTCCCAACAAATTTTTACTTTATTGGGATTTGTCCCAAATTCCAACGTTTGCGGGACAAAACCATTGGAGATCGCTCCATTTCCACATATAAATATTTTAATTTTGTGGTCGATGGGGAAGTCCATCAGAGCACACCTACCTAAAAAACACAAATTATGCCCGACAGCAGTCTCGTACCCGAAGCCTTTCAGATCCAACAACAAATCCATCACGATACTTACCTGGTCCACGGGGAGCTCCGCAAATGGAGCGGGGCGACCAGCCCGGTGGTATCGACCATTTCATCCACCAAGGACTATGCCCCGACCCCTCTGGGAAGCGTCCCTGAACTTGGGGAGGCCGAGGCCCTGGACGCCTTGGATTCCGCCCTGGAGGCCTATGGAAAAGGGCAGGGGGTATGGCCCACCATGAAAGTGAGGGACCGTATTGTCTGTATGGAAGGCTTTGTGAAGAAAATGGAGAAAAAGCGGGAGGAAGTCGTAAAGCTTCTGATGTGGGAGATCGGAAAATCAAAGGGCGATTCCTATAAGGAATTCGATCGGACCGTGGAGTACATATACGATACCATTGAGGAATACAGGCAATTGGACCGTGATGCCGCCAAGTTCGACAAGCACGATGGGGTATACGCACATATCCGCAGGGGACCCTTGGGCGTTGTCCTTTGTCTGGGACCCTACAATTATCCCCTCAACGAAACCTTTGCCCTGCTCATTCCGGCGATCATCATGGGCAATACCACCATATTCAAGCCCGCAAAGCACGGCGTATTGCTCATTACACCTCTTTTGGAGGCATTTAAGAGCAGTTTTCCAAAAGGAGTGGTCAATGTACTGTTTGGTCGGGGAAGGGTCGTGGCAGCGCCTATAATGAAGACCGGGAAGGTGGACGTGCTGGCCCTGGGCATGCTGACCGCCTTCCGCAAGGCACTGCAGCTGATCAATGAGGTGACAGGACAGGACCTGAGCCTGCACACGGTGCCCGCCGAATGAACAAGTATCTCCCTCTTTCCATCCTCGCCGTCGGCATCCTGGCGTTCGCCCTGCTCATGCTGGTGATTGTCCCGGGAATTGAAATCGCCAGCTCCGAGCCTCCGGAAGGGTTGCTCCCCTATACAGAAGCGGAACAGCGCGGACGCGAC
>CALDPL010000326.1 GCA_937911965.1 uncultured Allomuricauda sp.
CGGTCGCCGCGCTGCAGGCCAAGGAGGTCAACCGGATCATCCTGACCCGGCCCGCAGTGGAGGCGGGGGAGAACCTGGGATTTTTGCCCGGGGACCTCAAGGAAAAGTTGGACCCCTATATGCAGCCCTTGTACGATGCGCTCAGGGATATGATCCCCCCCGAGAAACTGGCAAAGTACCTTGAGGACGGGACCATTCAGATCGCCCCCATGGCCTTTATGCGGGGACGCACCCTTGACAATGCCTTTGTCATCCTGGACGAGGCCCAGAACACTACCCATGCCCAAATGAAAATGTTCCTGACCCGTATGGGCAAGAACGCCAAATTCCTCTTGACCGGGGATCCGGGACAGATCGACCTGCCCAGAAGGGTTATCTCCGGGCTTAAGGAGGCCCTGTTGATCTTGAAGGATGTCGAGGGCATCAGCATCATTTACCTGGATGAAAAGGATGTGATCCGCCACAAACTGGTGAAAAAGGTCATCGATGCCTACAAGAATATAGAACATCAAAGCCAATTCTAAGATGGGACAACAGGCACTTATGTCCACCGATTACCACTTTCCCGGGCAGAATTCGGTCTACAGGGGCAAGGTCCGGGAAGTATATGGCCTGGACAATGGGCTGCTGATCATGGTGGCCACCGACCGACTGTCCGCCTTTGATGTGGTCATGCCCAAGGGGATTCCCCACAAAGGGCAGATATTGAACCAAATCGCCACCAAAATGATGCGGGAAACCGAGGATCTGGTGCCCAATTGGCTTTTGGCCAGCCCGGATCCCAATGTGGCCATTGGCAAGGCCTGTGTACCTTTTAAGGTGGAAATGGTCATCAGGGGTTATCTCAGCGGACATGCGGCCCGGGAATACAAGGCCGGAAAACGAACGCTTTGTGGGGTCCCAATGCCCGAAGGGCTCAGGGAAAACGACAAATTCCCCCAACCGATCATTACCCCGGCCACCAAGGCGGCGGAGGGAGATCATGACGAGGATATTTCCAGGGAGGACATCATTGCCCGGGGCCTGGTATCCGGGAAGGACTATGAAGTCCTGGAGCAATATACCAGGGCCCTGTTCCAACGGGGTACGGAAATCGCAGCGAAGCGGGGCTTGATCTTGGTGGACACCAAGTACGAGTTCGGAAGGACCCAGGAAGGGGAGATTGTCCTTATCGATGAGATCCATACCCCGGATTCCTCAAGATATTTCTATGCGGATGGCTACCTGGAACGCCAAAAGGCAGGGGAGCCCCAAAAACAACTTTCCAAGGAATTTGTGAGGCAGTGGCTGATTTCAAATGGATTTCAGGGTCTTGAAGGGCAAAAGCTTCCAGAGATGGACGATGCCTATATTGAAAGTGTTTCACAACGCTATATCGAACTTTACGAACATATATGCGGGGAGGAATTCATCAAGGCCGATACCACCGACATTCGTCAAAGAATCGAGGGAAACATTTTGAGTTTTCTGAACAATTTGGGATGAATCCTTTGCATTCTTTTATTTTTTTGAAGTTTTAATATGGGAATTTCTATATTTAAGCCTTCAAAACCAACAAATGGACAACCAATCCCGTAAGCGGTATTGGAGGGAAAACCTCAAATGCCTTAGTATTCTACTCTTTATTTGGTTCACGGTCTCCTTTGGTTTCGGCATCCTTTTGGTCGATGAACTGAACCGTATTCAATTTTGGGGATTCAAACTCGGTTTTTGGTTTGCCCAGCAGGGTTCCATCTTTGTTTTCATTATCCTGATTTTTGTTTACGTCCACTTGATGAACAGGCTGGACAAAAAATATAAGCTCGACTCCTAATGGACATTAAAACCTGGACTTTTATCCTTGTCGGCCTATCCTTTGCACTGTATATCGGTATCGCCATATGGAGCCGGGCCAAATCGACCAAAGACTTTTACGTGGCCGGGGGAGGGGTATCCCCCTTGGCCAATGGCCTGGCCACTGCAGCGGATTGGATGTCCGCAGCTTCTTTTCTGGGGATGGCGGGAATCATTGCCTTCTCCGGTTATGATGGCTCGGTGTATTTAATGGGATGGACCGGCGGCTATGTGCTGCTTGCCCTATTGTTGGCCCCCTACCTGCGCAAATTTGGAAAGTTCACCGTCCCTGATTTTATCGGGGATCGATACTACAGCAATCTGGCCCGTACCGTTGCCGTTATTGCCGCCCTCTTTGTTTCTTTCACCTATGTGGCCGGGCAGATGCGGGGTGTCGGGGTGGTCTTTTCCCGATTTTTGGATGTGGAGGTCAATACCGGGGTGTATATCGGGATGGCCGTGGTCCTGTTCTACGCTTTTTTGGGCGGGATGAAGGGAATAACCTATACCCAGGTCGCCCAGTACTGCGTCCTGATCTTTGCCTTTATGGTGCCCGCCATCTTTATTTCCCTAATGATGACCGGAAATCCCATTCCCCAACTCGGTTTTGGGTCCACCGGCCATGACGGGGTCTACCTG
>CALDPL010000327.1 GCA_937911965.1 uncultured Allomuricauda sp.
TTCATGCCCAGTGAACCTGAGATCGATTGGGCTCGCCGCGTGCTGGCCGCCATCGAGACAAGCGGCGGCGGCGCGACCACGGTCGACGGAAGGATGATCGATCAGGATAGTCGTCAACCAATAATTGGAGAAATAGTCATCTGTGGGCTCGGCAAGAAAACGGATTCCTTCGAGTTCTGCAAATGCGGCCTTGTAAAAAGCATTATTTGCTCGACGGCTATCTACGCGCTGCTGCAAAACCAACATTTGGCCTCGCCCTATGCCTGCGGAAACATTGCTCATGCGGTAATTATAGCCTATTTGCGAGTGCTCATAATGAGGAGCAGGATCCCGGGCCTGGGTGGCCAGAAAGCGTGATTTTTTTATCCTGGCTTCATTGCTAGAAATCAAAGCGCCTCCACCAGAGGTAGTGATGATTTTATTGCCATTAAAGGAAAGTATGCCCATGGCTCCGAAAGTACCACAAGCTTGTCCTTTATAGGAAGACCCCAAGGCCTCGGCGGCATCTTCTATAATCGGAATATTGTAGTGCTGTGCTATGGCATGAATTTCATCCACTTTATAGGGCATGCCATAAAGATGGACAGCAACCAGGGCCTTGGGGGTTATCCCATGGGCCAATCTATCTTGTATGGCTTGTTCCAAAAGGTCGGGTGAAATATTCCAGGTATCTTCTTCGCTGTCAATGAATACGGGAGTAGCCCCAAGATAGGTAATCGGATTGGCGGAAGCCGCGAAAGTGAAACTTTGACACAATACTTCATCCCCTGCTCCCACTCCCAAAAGTTGAAGGCCTAGATGGATGGCTGCGGTACCTGAACTCAAACAGGCCGCATGGACATTGTTTCCCACAAAATTTTCAATGGATTGTTCAAAACCGTGGACATTGGGACCCAAAGGAGCCACCCAATTGGTTTCAAAGGCTTCTTTTACATAAGCCTCTTCATTGTTTCCCATATGAGGGGGGGACAACCAAATTTTCTTCAGTACTGTGGTTTCCATATTTGGTTTTGGGTTGTTCTAAGTAGGTGGGTATTTAAAATTTCATGAGTAAAAATAAGCCTAAAGTTCAGTATGGCTACTTATTCAATCCACTATTCGCCAAATACTAAATAAAATCGATTAAGTGCCCGAATGGATCAAACAGGGGCTAAGAAAAAAATTGTAATGCCCCGATTTGAGTCAATATTTGCTGCATCCATGGAATTTTTGACTGGATTGGTTTACATTTACAACTTTTGCAAAGGAGAGACAAAAATGAAGATTTTAGTAACCGGTGCAGCCGGATTTATAGGATTCCATCTCGCAAAAAATCTTATTCAACTGGGACATGAGGTGGTCGGCTTGGACAACCTAAATGAGTACTACGACCCGAACCTAAAGTATTCCAGGTTAAAGGAACTTGGCATTGACCCTGAAAAGGCCAAGGACTATGGAATGACTTCCAAAAGTGGGCAATACCCCGCATTCAAATTTATAAGGCTCGATTTGGAGGACCGGGAGGGGCTTCCCGCCCTTTTTAAGGAGGAACGCCCGGAGGTTGTCTGTAACCTCGCGGCCCAGGCAGGGGTCCGATACAGTTTGCAAAACCCCGAAACCTACGTGGAAAGCAATATCGTAGGTTTTTTAAATGTTTTGGAATGTTGCAGAAACCATGGAGTAAAACATCTGGTCTATGCCAGCAGTTCCAGCGTTTATGGATTGAATGAGGAGATTCCCTTCAAGGTCACCGATTCAGTCGATCGGCCCATCAGTCTATATGCGGCCTCAAAAAAGTCCAATGAACTGATGGCGTATACTTACAGTCATCTTTTTGGTTTTAGGACCACAGGGCTCCGCTTCTTTACGGTCTATGGACCATGGGGCCGCCCGGACATGGCCATGTTCCTGTTCACGCAATCCATTCTGGACAACAGACCGATCCAAGTTTTCAACAATGGGCAACAAGAACGGGATTTCACCTATATTGATGATATAATAAATGGAGTCATTCCTATTATTGAAGGAAAACATACATCATTTTACAATCCGGGGGAACTATATCATCTTTACAACATCGGCAATGGCAAACCGGTCGGATTGCTTGATTTTATTGAAACCATCGAATCGGTTCTCGTTAATAAAGCCATAAAGGAAATGGCCCCGGTACAGCCGGGGGATGTCAAAAGGACCTGGGCCGATACCGGTCCCCTTGAACGGGACTACGGCTATCGGCCCGACACCTCCATTGAAGAGGGAGTTGCTAAATTTATCGATTGGTTCAAAGTGCATTACAATAAATGAACCATCGCGGTACATTTTCCATAAATACCGGATATCCAATTTTTGCAACATCCTGCGTGTGGAACAAAGGCTAAAAACAAGATAACCTTTCTTCCATAGGTACTTATAGTACAGTTTATCCGTTTTATGTATTGTTTATCTAAAATGAAGAATGAATCCATAGCTTTTCTTCATATTTGTGCTAAAATACTGTAATACCCAAATGGACATATCCTATCTCAACCTCAATCCCGACAACCTTATATTGGTGACCGGGGGCGCTGGTTTTATTGGCTCCAATCTATGTGAGACCCTACTGGGCAATGGAAACAAAGTACGCTGCCTCGATAACCTGGAAACCGGAAAAAAAGAGAACATCCTTCCTTTTTTGGACCACAAGAATTTCACTTTCATAGAAGGTGACATACGCAATTTGGAAGATTGCCACAAAGCCTGTCATGGGGTCGATTTTGTACTTCACCAAGCTGCTTTGGGCTCGGTCCCCAGGTCACTCAACGACCCCATCACC
>CALDPL010000328.1 GCA_937911965.1 uncultured Allomuricauda sp.
AAATACCGCACATTAAAAAAACAGGATTTAGTTTACCAAATATTAGACAAACAAGCAGCCAACCCAAAAGTGGTTAACGAAGTGGCAGAACCTACATTGTTTAGTGAAGAAAAATCCAATAAGGAAGAAAAAAAACCAAGAGCGCGTGTTCAAAAACCCATAAAAAATACACCGCCACCTCCCAAAGATGAAAAGCCTGTAGAGGAGACTCCAGCAAACGAAACTCCAAAAGAACCCGTTGTCGCTCCAAAAATAGAAGAACAAGTTAAAAACGTTCCCAATCCCAGGCCAAAAGATACTCCAAAGCCTCACCAAAAGCGAGATAATAATCCGCAGCATAAAAACAAAAATCAGAATCCCAACCAAAACCCAAACCATAATCCTAATCAAAACCAGAAAAACGGAAATGTTGATTCGGGAAACAAGGATGGAAGAAATCGTTACCGCGAACCTGATTTTGAGTTTGATGCCATTATAGAAAGTGAAGGCGTATTGGATATTATGGTAGATGGTTACGGATTTTTAAGATCATCGGATTACAATTACCTTTCCTCCCCGGACGACATTTATGTTTCCCAATCACAGATCAGGCTGTTCGGCCTAAAATCCGGGGACACCGTCCTTGGAAATATCCGGCCGCCCAAGGAAGGGGAGAAATATTTTCCCTTGATCAAGGTCAACAAAATAAACGGTTTGGATCCACAGGTGGTCCGGGACAGGGTGGCCTTTGAACACCTTACCCCCCTCTTTCCCAAGGAAAAGTTCAAACTTGCCGAAAAACAAAGTACCATCTCCACTCGAATCATGGATCTTTTCTCCCCCATCGGGAAGGGACAAAGGGGAATGATCGTCTCCCAGCCCAAAACGGGAAAGACCATGTTGTTGAAGGATATTGCAAATGCCATAGCCGCCAACCACCCGGAAGTGTACCAGATCATCCTCCTGATCGATGAAAGACCTGAGGAGGTCACCGATATGCAACGAAATGTCCGTGGGGAAGTAGTGGCATCCACCTTCGACAAAGAGGCCTCTGAACACGTGAGGGTGGCCAATATTGTCCTGGACAAGGCAAAAAGACTTGTGGAATGTGGCCATGATGTGGTGATCCTTTTGGATTCAATTACCCGCTTGGCCCGTGCGTACAACACGGTCCAACCGGCCTCCGGAAAGGTGTTGAGCGGGGGTGTGGACGCCAATGCCCTCCATAAGCCAAAGCGGTTTTTCGGTGCCGCCCGAAACATTGAAAATGGGGGTTCCCTATCAATCATTGCAACGGCCCTGACCGAAACGGGTTCAAAAATGGACGAAGTGATCTTTGAGGAATTCAAGGGAACCGGCAATATGGAACTTCAATTGGACCGAAGGATATCCAACCGAAGGATATTCCCGGCCATCGATCTTATTTCCTCATCCACACGAAGGGACGACCTCCTTTTGGACGAGAACACCATCCAAAGAATGTGGATCATGCGCAAATACCTGGCCGATATGAACCCCGTGGAAGCCATGGAATTCATGGAACAACGAATAAAACAGACCAAGAACAACGAAGAGTTCCTGCTCACCATGAACGGATAGACGGCAACCGGATCCTTTAATTATTTATGACCCCCCATATACTTGGGGGGTTTTTTTGTGCCTCTTTTTGAAGAAATGGCATATCTTTAGTTCAATAACCTGAATTTTGAACTCAACACCACTTTAGCATGAAGAACATTGGAAAAATCACTACCGTCCTCTCGGCCTCCATATTGTTTGTCCTTGGGGCCTGCCAGGAATTGCCCAAAAAAGGCGATCCCACCGATCCTGGAAAAAAGGAGGAGGTGAAACCGCCCAAGGGGATCATCTCCCTGGAAGAATCCCAATCCCTCTATGACAACTACAGCAGGAACCGGGCCGTACCGATTCAAAAATACGAGATGGAACGGGACCCGGAAGGAAAATTCGAACCTGCCCGTTTTGCCGAATTCGACTTTGCGGAGATCAAACAGTACATGGCCTTTATTGAACAGGAGGCCAAAGAGGCCGAGGTGGACATTGCCACCCTGCGCTTTTACTTTGCAAATTACCCCAATGAGGCCCACTTTCCCGATGGAAGGAAGGTGATCCACCCCAGACAGAATTCAATTTTCATCGTACCCACCATGGATGTGGACGGCCAGGATCGAGGATTTTATATCGGGGCCGATGGAAAGGCCAAACAGATTAGGGACGCCGGGAAAAACGAAGCTATGGGCAAGGCGAATGGGGAAACCTCCAAGGCAAGTTTTTTCCCCAGCTCGGTTCCCTTGAACGACCCTCAGAGCTTGAACCTGAACCATGGAGATTCCGGACCTCCGCCGGATACCGATTTTGACGATTGAACCATGTCGGAATTTCTCCTAAAGTTGCTGAGGGACCACTTTTTCATCCCTTTGTATTTTATAACATGGCTCATATCGGTATTCAGGTACAGGAGGTTTTTCGATACCCCTTTGAAATATCTGCCCATACTGATCATCTATACCTTTTTCACGGAGCTTCTCGGGTATTTGATAAAGTATCATGATGATTTTCAATTTTTTTCGGATGACAGGTACAGTTGGCACAATGTGGTGATCTACAACATCTACCAACTGATTTTTTTCCTATATTTCTATGAGGTGTTCCGAAGGGTCACCCGAATTGGACGGGTCAAAAAATGGATTTCCTATGGCAGTATTGTCTGTGTACTCCTTTATTTGGGCAATGCGATCCTGGAAAATCCCCTGCACAAACAAATGGCCTTTGCGCATATCGGGGGTTCCCTGATCATGGTCTGTATCCTGATACAGTACTTAAGGGAGAAACAAGTGGAGGACCTTCAGATTTCCTTGAAGTACAACCTGATGTTCTGGGTAAGCATGGGACTGTTGGCCTTCTATTCCATGTTCCCAATGATCATGATTGCCTATCAGCTCAATCTGGGCATGGGGATACATCTATATCTGAGGCCTTTGTTGTTGTGCCTGATTGTCATCATGTACCTGCTGATCATCGTCGGGCTCTTGGTGGGCAAGAGAAAGGCATTTAGGTGAGCGGCCCAACGAAAAAATAAAAAAGCGCTTTCCTAAGGGAACCCTTGGAAAGCGCTGATTTTTCAATGCTCCTACAGGATCGTACTATAGGGCGGCGACCCTGCCCATCAACTTGCTCTTCAGGTTGGAAGCCTTGTTGTTGTGTATGATGTTTTTCTTGGCCAACTTATCGATCATTCCGACTACAGTGGGCAGCAGGGCCTCAGCGGCCTTCTTGTCCTCCTCGTTGCGTAATTTCTTGATTGCATTACGCACAGTTTTATGCTGATACCTATTGCGCAGGCGTACTGCTTCGTTCCTTCTGATTCTCTTTAATGCTGACTTATGGTTTGCCATCTAAACTATTTTTTTTGATCATGATCTCCCAAAACCCGGGTTGAAAGATCCTTTCCACATGGTACACTTTACCATCAAAGGTTTTCAATCCCTGTAGGACTGTAGCCCGTAGGGGATTCGAACCCCTGTTACCAGGATGAAAACCTGGCGTCCTAACCCCTAGACGAACGGG
>CALDPL010000329.1 GCA_937911965.1 uncultured Allomuricauda sp.
TATAGGTCACCTTTCCCCTGGGAATGGCAAACATCATCCGCCCGTCCGGAATATCAAAATAAATGGATTGGTTCACCGGCAGCTTCTCCCTGGGAAACACCAAGTGCACCCCTTTGGTCAAATGCAGCCTCTTGCCCATTTTGGATTTGTTCAGACTGCGCAGCCCGTCCACCCAGGGTCCTGCGGCATTGATCACATATTTGGAGGCAATGGCGAATTCCTTTCCATGGACCCCATCCCTGATCCGGACCCCACGGACCCGGCCCTCCCCGTACAGGAAATCGATGACCTCGGCATAGTTCAGGGCCCGGGCCCCGTAGTGCAGCCCGGTCTTGAGGACCTCCAGGGTAAGGCGGGCATCATCGGTGCGGTATTCTGCATAATGGCCCGCCCCCTTCAAAAGTTTCTTGGGCAAAAGTGGCTCCAGGTCCATGGCCTCCTGGGGACCCAACATCCTTCTTTTGTCCTTCCCATCCACTTCGGCCAGGATGTCGTAGATCTTTAGGCCTATGGAGGTCAACCATTTTCCATGGGTGCCGCCCTCGACCAGGGGCAACAACATTTTTTCGGGCAACACCAGATGCGGTGCCAACCTGTGGACGATCGCCCTTTCGGATCCCACCTCCCGTACCAACCAAAAATCGAATTGTTTCAGGTACCTCAGTCCCCCATGGATCAATTTGGTGGACTTCCCGCTGGTCCCCGAGGCGAAGTCCCCCTTTTCGAGCAACAGGGTCCTTATGCCACGGGCGGCGGCATCCAAAGTGATCCCCGCCCCGGTAATGCCTCCCCCGATCACGATCAGATCATAGGGTTCCCCCAGAACCTTTTGAAGGGCCTTCTTTCGGTCCACATTGGAGAATACAGGGATTGGGATTTTGGCTTCCAAGGTTCAACGGTTGAATTCGTATTCCCGTTCCACCTTGCATACACGAACCTTGTAGTGGGAATACCATGTTTTGACACCCTCCCTTTGGGCCTCGATATGGTCAAGATTGGCCTTCCATTTGGCTATGGCCTCCAAGCTTTCCCAATAACTCACGGTAATGCCCAGACCGTCCCTGGCACTCTCCATATCGAGGAAGCCCGGCTGTTGCCGCGCCAGTTGCTCCATCTTTTCGGCCATTTCCCCATACCCTTGGTCCCCTTCGGTCCTAAGGCTGGTAAAAATTACGGCGTAATAGGGGGTTGTCGCCTCCATGGGTTGGGGTTCAATTGATGTATTTCTTTTCCAAAAAATAATGCACCAGGGCCTCCTTCATCAATACGGACTGTTCCCCTGCCTTTAGGGGGGGCAGTTGCTCCCTTACTTTATAATGGGGCCAACCCTCCTGGTCAAAATACTCAAAATCGTAGTATCCATAGGGCTCCAACAACCTGCAAATGGCAATGTGCATCAGGTTGATCTTTTCATCCTTTTTATAGGTCCGATGGTATTTTCCCAATTCCTGAACCCCCACCAAATAGATGATGCCCTCAAGGTCCAGGGGATCTCCGTCCGAAAACTGCCCGGACAACTTCTTCACCAGGCCTTCCCATCGCTGCTTTAACCGCTCATCTCTGGACATAGTCAAAATTGAAATATGAATCCCAAAGGTACAAATCAATATGCTATATTTGTTAAAACCCGTCTATGGTAATCTTGGACATCGTCATCGGAGCCATGTTGATCTGGGGCCTGTACAAAGGCTTCAGGAACGGGCTCTTTGTGGAACTGGCCTCCATAGTGGCCGGCGCCCGCCGGCCCGACATGCGCCCAGCCGCGGTCGGCGGCCGGCG
>CALDPL010000330.1 GCA_937911965.1 uncultured Allomuricauda sp.
GAGCTCGCCCCGTCGCCTCCGCAGTTCCTCGGCCCCTAGCCCCAGACGATCCATCGATCCGGGGGCCAGGTTGCTGATCTTCACTCCAAAATCCTTGGTCTCCATCCTCAGGGCCTCCGTGAGCAATGCCAGGGCTCCCTTGGAGGCCGAATAGAACCCCCGAAAGGGCAGTCCCATATGGCCCGCAATGGAGGTAATGTTCACTATATGTCCCCCACCCTGCTTCCTCATTTGGGGAAGCACTGCCTTGATCATATGGACCGGACCGTTAAAATTGGTGTCGAAAACCTTGAGAATTTCCCGATGGGGGGTTTCCTCTATGGGACCCGTTATCCCGATACCGGCATTGTTTATTAGGACATCCAAACGTCCTTCCCGTGAAACAATCTCGGAAACCGCACGGTCCACCTGTTCCACGTCCTTCACGTCCAGGGAGAGCAGTTCAAAAGCATTGAAATCCGGATGGTTGTCAAGGTTTCTTGTCGTGCCGTAAACCTTGTATCCCTTGGAGGTCAGATAGGTTCCAATGGATTTGCCTATGCCGGAAGATCCCCCGGTGACCAATACAACTTTTTTATCCATGGTTTTGGGTTCAGGAAACAAAAAAAGGGCAAGTCGCCTACATCGCACCGCTACGACCTGCGTTCCCGCCCTGGGGGATTCTGTAGGAGCTGGTCGTGTAGAACTTGCCCGTTGCAAATATACGCCCTTTTAAATTTGTGACAATCCCATTTCATTCTTAATTTCGGACATTAAGGACCACACTATGAAATTCAATCCAAGGATGATGCCCAAACTTCTATCGATGGCGGGAATGTTGCTTTTTTTCCTGGCCTGTGGCGGGGATGCCGACCCTTCAAAGCACTTTTCCCTGAAATTGGGGGACAAAAACCCCCAACAACACCAAAAACTAACAGTATCCCTCGAAAACAAAAAGGGCCTGGAAATTTCAAACCTCCGTTATTTTATGGACGGAAAGGAACTTCCCCTGGTCGACGGTACACTGTCCATGGACCTGCCCACCCTGGGCAACAAGCAATTGGTGGCCGAGTTTGAACTCGGGGGACGGAGCGTGGAGATTTCGGAACGATTAAGGGTCTTGGCCCCCTTCGCCCCGGAAGTCTATACCTATGAGATCATCAACACCTACCCCCACGACCCAAAGGCCTACACCCAAGGACTGGAGTTCCACCAAGGCATACTCTATGAGAGTACGGGCAAACGGGGGGCATCAACGGTCCGAAAGGTCGATTTTCGGACCGGGGAAATCCTTCAAAAGGTGGACCTGGACCCCACGGAGTTCGGAGAGGGCATTACCCTGATGGGGGACAAACTCTATATGCTGACCTGGCAAAATGGAAAAGGCCATGTCTTCAAGGCCGACAATCTCGAAAAGATCAAAACCTTTCCCTACGGCCAAAGCCGTGAAGGCTGGGGCCTCTGCAACGATGGGGAGAAAATATTCAAGAGCGACGGAACGGAAAAAATATGGTTGCTGGATCCCGAAACCTTGGAAGAACGCGGCCATATAGAGATCGCCACCAACAAATCGATCTTCAACATGGCCAATGAGTTGGAGTACGTCGATGGAAAGATCTACTCCAACGTTTATCAAAAGGAGAGCATGATGATCATCGATGCCACATCCGGGGCCATTGAAGGGGTGGTGAATTTTGGAGGATTGAAGGAAAAGGTGAACAAGGGTCCGGAATGGGACGACACCAATTCGGTACTGAACGGAGTGGCCTACCATCCCGAACGTAAGAGCTTTTTTGTCACCGGAAAAAACTGGGACAAGCTCTTCGAGGTGAACATCTTCAAAAAAGAGTGATGCGCAGCTGCTCAATGGTCCATGAGGTGACCGTGGAAGATTTGGACGAGCTGGAACACGTGAACAATATCCGATACCTGCATTGGGTACAGGAAATTTCCAAAAAGCATTGGCAACTTCTGGCCGATCGACAAACCCAAAGAGAGGTGGTCTGGGTGGTCCGCAATCACGACATCTCCTACCTTCAGGCAGCCTTCCTGGGGGATACCCTTGAATTGACCACCTTTGTCGAGGACGTCAAGGGGCCGCTTTCCATACGCGTTGTAGAGTTCAAAAACCGGGAGACCCGCAAATTGTTGGTCCGAGCAAGGACACAATGGTGCCTTTTGGATGCAGCGACCTTAAAACCTAAAAGGATACCCGAATCCATATCGGTCCTGTTCCAATTGAAATAAAGGTCCCAAAAAAGGCAAACGATCCTTTGGAAGTGTCCTTTTTACGCAGTTCATCGAATACTTGGGATCCAGGACTCAAATAAGGGAGGCATAATTTTGTTACTATGGGGCATAATCGTAAAATAGTGGCAAATCAGGTTGCACCTACTTATCGTTCATACAAATTAGCATGCTGAACCTTCAAATAAGTCGTTTGTATCCCACCTCCCAAATCTGTAATTTGAACAGCGTATTTGTTGCAAACAGATAGCCTTTAACGTTATTTTAAGGTTTTCTGTAAGAAAATGACCCATTTTAGAATGAAACCCCCAGTTTTTTTAAGGGAAACCTATAATGGGATTTTTGATGTCCTTAGTAACTTGCACTCAGCATTTTCTGTATGGAATACACCTATAACATCATCGACCAAAATGCGGCATCAAAACTACAGCTGCAACTCTATTTGGAGGAGTATGAGGATTTGGTGTGCACAGGAATTGCGACCAATGCCTCCAAAGGCATGGATACCATTTTGAAAAGTTCCCCGGAATTGGTGCTGATCAACCTCGATGAAGATGGGATGGAATACTTTCAGATGGTAACGGAGCTGAACCAGTATTTGAACTCCCTGCCCCTGATCATCGGATATTCCACCACCAAGAAATACGCCTATAATGCGATCAAGAGCGGTTTTTTCGACTATTGGATCTTGCCCCACAACGAATTTGATGTCCGCAAGACCATCCTCCGTCTTAGAAAGAAACATCCAAAGCAGGATATCCCCGCTACGCTCTGCCTGAAAACCTATAATGATTATAGGTATCTGGATACCCGGGATATCCTTTATCTCAAATCGGACAACAACAGTACCGATTTCCATATGAGTGACGGAAATGTCATCACCGCCTTCAAGACGCTGAAATCCTTTGAAGAACAGCTGCCCAAGGGATTCGTTCGCATCCACCAGAGTTATATCCTAAACAGCAGGTACGTCTCCCGGATCAATTATGGGAAATCCATCTGCACCCTGAACCACGGACAAGGGGAAGAACTGCCGTTTTCTAAGACCTACAAGGACAGAATCGACCTATTAAAAGAATTGCTCTCCAAAAACGTTGTTAATTCCCTCAATTGATCAAATTCTAGGAATTTCCCGAACAATTCTAGCCAAACCCCGAAGATTACCAGTTTCACCTTACCTCCTCCCCCTTTCCCCAGGGGCTTGAATAATTTAGCTGCTCAAACCAATTTAATTAACTGCAAAACCTATTTATTATGAAAAAAGTAATGAGCATTTTGGCATTGGCACTTTTGACCATCGGAATTTCCTCCTGTGAAGCGGATACCAACATCCAGGACACTGAGGCCCTTTTTGAGCAATTGGATCAAAATGCTACGGATGGTGATGACTCCGATGTGGAAGTGAGAGATCCTGAAGAGGATGGATTCAACTGATTTCCACTCCTATAATTCATGAATCGCTTTTTAAGGGCAGTGCCCTTTCCCTTGATTATGCTCAGTCTGTTCCTGTGTCAAAGTGACGAAATCCCCGATGATTTCAGAACTACAGGATTGAAAGACATCGTCCAGGACCGTATAGATCAGCGTCAATTTGATCATGGGGTCCACTTTGGAATGGCCCAAAAAAGGATGAGTCGGCTAAAACAGAGCAACAGTGACGATAGGAGGCCCTAAAACAATATAACCTGGAACTCAGCCCCAATTCCCGACTGTAGGAATTGGGGCTTTTTTAGTACCTTGTATGGGTATGATAAACCGACCTCCATTGAAAAGTTGGATTTGTATAGCGGGCCTGATCCTGTTTATAGGGTGCGCCAAGGAATCCCCCACACCGGTTCCCTCGGCCGTGCCCCAAAAGGACAGTGTGCAGCATTGGATCGAATGGGCCAGGGACAGCACCCAATTGTCTTTTGACAAGAGGAAGGAGTTTTTGGAACGGGCCAAAAGGGAAGCCTTTGCGAGAACGGACGATTCCTTACTCTTACAACAATTATCCCGCATATCGGTAGTCCATAGGACCTTGGGAGATTCTTTGGGCTTTAGGGAGACAACCGATCAAATCCTATTGATTTCCGAGAAAACCGATTCCTATAAATATCTGGGGTACTCCCATTGGGACCTGGCCACTTTTTTCCAATTCGAAGGAACCTTGGATTCCGCTTTTTACCACTACAGGAAGGCCCTCAACAGCTTTGAACTTTTACCGGAAAACAACCCTAACGATTCCAGAAGGGCCAGGATGCTCTACAATATGGGCAGGATACAGGACTCTTTTAAGGATTATCTGGGTGCTGAAACCAGCATTTCCGCTGCCCTGAGAATTTTTGATGACCACGAGGATTCGAGAAGAATCTACAATTGCTACAATATGTTGGGCATTATTTCAAGTGGGATGTGGGACAGTGAAAAATCATTGGAATACTATAAAAAAGCAGGAACCTATCTTGACAAAATACAAACCCCAGAGGCCAATGAATTGCTATGGCAAAATCAAAACAATGTTGCCAACGTATTTTTGCGCATGGAAGATTATGTCAATGCGAAAAATGCTTTTCTTGAATTATATAATGATGAGGAGCTAAAAGAAAAGGATCCCAACATCTACTCCTTGGTCCTGACCAGTCTGGCCTATGCCTTGTTCAAATTGGGGGATCAAGGAGGGGAAGTGGAGGCATTGCTCAACAGCTCCATGGAAATGAACAATGCCATTGGAAGTGATTATAACCAGGCCCGGACCAAACAGTACTATGCCGAACTTTTGGCCGCACGTGGGGATACTATGGGCGCCCTTGATTATGCCCTGGAATCCCACAGATTGGCCATGGAAACCCATAACAACGACCGTTCCCTGGAGGTGCTTCGCCTGCTTACCCAATTGGACCGTGAACATGCCGCTTCCTATGCAAATGACTATTACCGGCTCAGTGAGGCCATCAATGAAGAGGAACGTGGCAAAAGGGATAAATTTGCCCGGATCCGTATGGAAACCGATGAGATCATGGAGCGCAATGTGGTCCTTTCCAAGGAAAAACAAAAATGGATCGGGGCTGTCATGGGAATATCCCTTCTGGGGTTCACCGTTCTGATCATCGCCATTCAATTTACTGTCAACAACAGACTTAAGATCAAACAAAAACAACAGGAGACCAACCAGGAAATCTATAACCTGATGCTCTCCCAGCAAGGGAAATTCGAAGAGGGAAGGCAGTTGGAACAAAAACGCATATCCGAGGAACTCCACGACGGAATATTGGGGGAAATGTTGGGGCTCCGTTTGATTTTGAGCGGACTCAATGAGAGGGAAGACCCCGCCTCAGTGGAGCAACGTGCGCAGATTTTGGAGAAGCTCAGGGATGTTGAGGAAGAAATCCGGACCATTTCCCACGAGTTGAACCACGCTTCGTATCAAAATTTTCATAATTTTATTGTCTCAATGGAGGGATTGATCGATGGCACTCAGGCTGCCTCCGGAATAAATTGTTCCTTTGCATACGACAAAAAGGTAAACTGGGACAAATTGCAGGGGGATATCAAGATAAACGCCTATAGAATTGTTCAGGAGAGCCTTAAAAATTGTGTTACGCACGCAAATTGCAAAAACGTTTCGGTCAACTTTTTATCCGATGGAGACCGATTGAAGCTCACGGTCATGGACGATGGCGACGGTTTTGATGTCAATCGGGGAAAAAGGGGCATCGGCCTGAGAAACATTATATCGAGAGTGAAAAAATTGGACGGTAAATTTGATATTGAAAGCAAGAAAGGGACCGGAACCACAATTTCGGTGGAACTGCCCTTGGAATATATGGAAACCGACCCAAACAGGAAGGGCACTGAATTGACACAACCTATAAATGCCTAATGGATATGGAAATGAAGACGTTGAGAATATTGGCAATAGACGATCACGAAATGACGATGTTGGGCTATAAATTTATCCTTGAGAACATCGATTTTGAAGGGCATGACATCATCGTTGATACGGCCACGACCTATCAAGCGGGCAAAAAGCTCATAGAAGACTCTGTCCATTCCTTTAAATACGACATCCTCTTTCTCGATGTGCAACTGTTCGCCCCCAATGAGGAACAACCCTATACCGGGGAAGATTTGGGAATCCTGGCCCGAAAACTGATCCCTGAGACCAAGATTGCCTTCATGTCCTCGTTCAGTGACAATTACAGAATCAACAGCATTTTAAAAACAGTGGATCCGGACGGCTATTTGGTCAAAACGGACATTGACCCCAAAACCTTGGCGGATGCCGTGAAGACCATTGTGTTGAACCCTCCCTATTATTCTTCCAAAGCCTTGACCGCCATTCGTAAAAAGATGGCCAACGACATTGAACTGGATGAAAAGGACAAGCAGATCCTCTTCCTTTTGGCAAAGGGTACCAAGACCAAGGACCTGGAAAAGCACGTCAGGCTCTCCCCCTCTTCCATAGAGAACCGGAAACGGCATTTAAAGTCCCTGTTCGGTACCGAAAATGAAAATGACATGGCCCTGATCATCGCTGCAAAAAACAGGGGCTTCATTTAAACTTCCCACGACATATTTGTTAAAGGTCGGGTTTTGGTAACTGGATTTGACCGCTATTGCCGCAAAAAACCTACAAACTGGGGAAAACCCATTGAATTTTTAAGGATTTTCATCAATCACAGAATAAAGATTCGTTCTAATTTTAATGTGAAAAGAAAATTAAAATTGCACATGGCACTCCCAAGGAAGACAAACAGCGACCAAAAGAAAAATGGGGCAAAGATTTTTGAGGTTGCCCTAGGATTGGATGAATTCTTAAAAGTCATCGAAAAGGACTTTTTTACAGAAGCAAAGATCAGTTTCAATTATGACGTGCAGAGCAAGAAATCGGACATAGTCCTGGACCTGCATTTCAATTTTGGAATTACCGAGAGCATGAAATTCCTCAATGCGGGAAGTTGGGGCGGGCTGGTCTTTCCCTATCCGGGCCAAAAGGTCAGTTCTTCCTTTGAAACCGCATTTGTGGAACTTAATGCTTTGAACAACAACGCTCTGGATATTTCAGAGATGTCCCTGTATTTCAAGGACACCTCCATCGTCATATCCAGGCTGTACGCCCATAGCATCCCCAAGGAGCTCGGAAACATCCTTTTGAACTTGAGCAAGCACTTTGTGTACTACACCAAGGGCCTGACCGAGATGCCCTATGAAATATTTGTCCCGGTTTTTGAGGACAAGGATCCACAGGCCATCGGTCCCAAGGAAGGGACCAACGGTTATTTTGACTATTGGGGGCTTTACTATGAGGACGACTCCCAACAGGTCATGATCTATTCCCTTCGCAAAAAGAAAATGTACGAGGTGGACCTGTTCCTGTTCGAATAGGTCCCTTTCACAGGGCATGGCTCAATTGGGCTGAGTGTTCAAACGCCCGGTTCAGGCGCTGAACAAAGGCCTCGATCTCATCAATTCGTGTACCTTTTGTTTTATCCCGGCCGTACGGGTCCCGTTTTCGGGATCTTTGAGCACCTCATCAATATAGCCGACCACAACCTCCATATCCGCTTCCTTCAATCCCCTGGTGGTCACTGCCGAAGTGCCGAATCGTATCCCCGAGGTAATAAAGGGCGATTTGTCGTCGAAGGGCACCATATTCTTGTTGGCCGTAATGGCGGCTTCGCCCAATGCATTCTCGGCATCCTTTCCACTGATGTTCTTGTTCCTCAGGTCGATCAACATCATATGGTTGTCCGTACCCCCTGAAATCACCTTATAGTCCCGATCCATAAAAGCTTTGGCCATGGCTGCCGCATTTTTCTTCACTTGGACCATATAGTGCAGGAATTCATCGGTCAAAGCTTCCCCGAATGCCACGGCCTTTGCCGCGATGATATGCTCCAGGGGGCCTCCCTGGTTTCCGGGAAAAACGGCCAGGTCCACCAATCCGGACATCTTTCTCAGGCTTCCGTTCTTTAAAGTGATGCCGAAAGGATTGTCAAAGTTTTCCCCCATCATGATAAGGCCTCCCCTGGGGCCCCTCAAGGTTTTATGGGTGGTGGTGGTCACAAAATGGCAATGCGGTATGGGATCGCTCAAAATCCCCTTGGCGATCAAGCCGGCAGGGTGGGCAATATCGGCCAATAAAAGGGCACCGACCCGGTCCGCAATTTCCCTGAACCTTTTGAAATCCATATCGCGGGAATATGCAGAGGCCCCGGCAATGATCATTTTGGGTTTCTCCCTTTCGGCCACTTCCTGGATCTGATCGTAATCCAGGGTACCTGTTTCCCGGTCCACCCCATAGAAAACCGGGCGGTAGAGCCTGCCTGAGAAGTTGACGGGCGATCCGTGGGTGAGGTGTCCCCCGTGGGAGAGATCAAAGCCCAAAATGGTGTCCCCTGGCTGCAAACAGGCATGGTATACCGCGGCATTTGCCTGGGAACCGGAATGGGGCTGGACGTTGGCGTACATGTCCTGCGGTAGTTCCTTGGCCCTGTCAATGGCAAGCTGTTCCACTTGATCGACCACCTCACATCCCCCATAATATCGCTTACCGGGGTAACCCTCTGCATATTTATTGGTCAATACAGATCCAGCCGCCTCCATGACCTGGGGGCTGACAAAGTTCTCCGAAGCAATGAGTTCAATGCCTTCGATCTGTCTGGCACGTTCTTGCTCGATTAGTTCAAAAATCCTGTGGTCTCTTTGCATTTGCCTGTTGTTTATTTAAACCGTAAAATTACAAATTGAAGCTGGATTTATCCTTAAAAATTGATGAATAAGCCTTTTTCAAATTGGAAATCGACCTTGCCCTTGGGGCGGGCCATTGACGGCGTTTTTTGGGGATGGTTGCCCCAGAGTACACTAGTCTTGGTATTTTTACGTTCTATTAATGCGAAATTTGGCACAGCTCTTGAACTGTACCCATAAACCATCCGAAGCGACCCATGAGAAAAACAGTCCTTTTTAGTGTATTGGTTGTCCTGGCCTCCTGCAGTGGGGTCAAAAAGACCCAAGAAGCCCTCAACACCGGAAATTATATGGCCGCCATGGACAAGGCCATCAGCAATTTGGTGGGAAACAAGACCAAAAAGGGCAACCAGGAATATATTGTCCTTTTGGAGGAAGCCTTTGCCAAGAATGCCGAAAGGGAGCATCAGGAAATCAAATTTTTGCTGAAGGACGGCAATCCGGCCCATTTGGAGACCGTATACAACAAATACCTACAACTCAAGAACATCCAGGAGCGCATCAGGCCCCTTTTGCCCCTGCACATCAACGAAGGTGGCAGAAACGCCTCCTTTGACCTGGTCGATTACGACAGGGAATTGCTCAGGGTCAAGGACGGGCTCTCCGAGTACCTGTACAACAATGCCCTGGATCTGTTGTCCTCCGCAAAATACAAGTCGGATTACAGGGCGGCCTATGAAGACCTTGAGTACCTTCAGAAGATCAATCCCGGTTATGGGGAAACCCTTGCCAAAATGGACGAGGCCTATAACAAGGGCCTGGAATTTGTTCGGGTGGAACTCGGAAATTACAGTGAGCAGATCATCCCGGAGCGTTTGGAGCGCGAACTCCTGGACTTCAACACCTATGGCATTGACAATTTTTGGTTGCAGTACCACGCAAATCCGCTTTCCAATTTGAAATACGATTATGTCATGAACCTGGATTTCATGGAAATCAATATATCCCCGGAGCGCATCAACGAGACCCAGATCATCAAGGAAAAACAAATAAAGGACGGCTATAAATACCTATTGGACGAAAAGGGAAACACGGTAAAGGACAGTCTGGGCGATCCCATAAAAGTGGACCGGCTCAAAACCGTAAAGTGCAATTTTTATCGCTTCACCCAAACCA
>CALDPL010000331.1 GCA_937911965.1 uncultured Allomuricauda sp.
CGCGATCGGCCGACCGGACGGCGAGCGCCGGGTAGCCTGGCTGACTATGAGCGAGCCCAGCCAACCGAGCCAGCCCACCCAGCCCCCGTTGCCGCGGCGACACCCGCGGGAACCCCCGGAGCTTCCAGCTCCACGGGAGGAGGGGTCTCCAACGAATTGGTACTCGGTGCCCTGGTGTTGATATTGGTCCTCTTGGTGGTGATGCTGTTCCTGGTGAACTCCACCCTCAGACGTATCGCCCAGGCCAACGGGATCGAAGTGGAAAAGGAGCGAACCAAGCGCATACCGATCTGGAAGGCCTTTGCCAAGAACCAGTTCCTGATCTTGGTCACCGTGGGCTTCCTATTGTTGGGATCCGCATATTTTGCCTACGGGTGGATGATGCAGATCGGGGTGGACCAGGGCTATGCCCCGGTACAGCCCATACATTTCTCCCACAAGATCCATGCGGGGGACAATAAGATCGATTGCCAACTTTGCCATTCTTCGGCCAGGGTGTCCAAGACTTCGGGGATACCTTCCCTGAACGTCTGTATGAACTGCCATAAATCCATTTATGAATATACCGGGAACGCCGATGGGCCCTCACCGGAAGATATTGCCGCTGGAAGGACCAACGAGTTCTATACCGGGGAAATCAAAAAATTGTACAAGGCCGTGGGCTGGGACGAGGAGAACCAGAGGTACACCGGGGATTCCAAACCGGTGGAATGGATCAGGGTGCACAACCTGCCCGATTTCGCCTACTTCAACCACTCCCAACACGTGAGCGTTGCCGGGATCGCATGTCAGACCTGTCACGGACCCGTGGAAGAAATGGAAGTCCTGGAACAGTTTGCGCCCCTGACCATGGGTTGGTGCATCAACTGCCACAGGGAAACGGAGGTGAAGGTCGCGGGCAATGCCTATTATGAGGCCATCCACGAGGAACTGTCCAAAAAGTACGGGGTCGAGAAACTTACCGCCGCCATGATGGGAGGCCTTGAATGTGGCAAGTGCCACTATTAATAAATTAAAGTAGATAATCTCAGATATATCGCTATGTCATCAAACAAAAGATATTGGAAAAGTGAAGCGGAGTTAAATCCGGACGATTCCATTGTTGAGGCGTTAAGAAACAATGAATTCAATGAACAGATCCCGGTTGATGAGTTTTTGGGGGACAAGGATAAGCTGTCCAATTCAAATACCAACCGAAGGGATTTCCTAAAATATGTGGGCTTTTCAACGGCTGCGGCCACTGTTGCCGCCTGTGAGGGCCCGGTGCGCAAGACCATTCCCTATTTGGTGCAGCCCGACCGTATCGTGGCCGGGGTGGCCAATTATTACGCCACCACCATTGCCGATGGCTTTGATTTTGCCAGTATCCTGGTAAAGACCCGGGAGGGAAGGCCGATCAAGATCGAGAACAATGCCGAGGCCAAGACAAACGGAACGGCCAATGCCAGGGTGCAGGCCTCCGTACTTACCCTATACGACAGCAGAAGGCTGCAAGGGCCCATGGCCAATGGGGAACCCGAGGGATGGGAACTCCTGGATGCCACCGTGATGGCCAACCTGAACAATTTGAGAAATTCGGGAAGACAGATTGCCCTGTTGACCCGGACCCATGCCAGTCCCACCACCGACCGCTTGATCGCAGATTTCAAGGCCCATTACGGGGAGCAGGTGAACCATGTGGTCTATGATGCCATATCCGAGGATGCGGCCCTGGACGCCTTTGAGGCGGCCTATGGGGAACGCGCCCTGCCCTCATATGATTTTGGAAAGGCAGGTCTTATAGTGTCCTTCAGTGCCGATTTTCTGGGAGATTGGCAAGGGGGCGGTTTTGACGGCAGTTATGCCCGGGGAAGGGTCCCCAAGGACGGAAAGATGTCCAGGCACATCCAGTTGGAGGCGAACATGTCCCTGAGCGGGGCCAATGCCGACCAACGGCATCCCATGTCACCGACCCTACAAAAGATTGCCTTGGCGAAACTTTACGGAAAATTGAACGGCAGCAATGTGGGAGGGGGAACCTCCGATGTGGACGGCATTGTCGACCAGCTTGCCGCCGAGATCAGAAAGGCCGGAAGCAAGGCCGTTGTGGTGTGCGGACTGAACGATATCAATGCGCAGACCGTGACCTTGGCCATCAACCGACTTTTGGCCAGTGAGGCCTTCGATCCCCTGAATCCCAGCTATCTGCGCCAGGGGAACATCACCCAACTCAACGCCTTGATCGCGGACATGAACGCCGGTAGGGTAGGGGCCCTGATCATGGATGGGGTGAACCCCGTCTATACCTTGGCCGATTCCGAATCCTTTATCTCCGGCCTGGAGCAGGTGCCGATCTGCGTGGCGTACGAGATCGACGGTGAGCGGGTGGAGTCGATGCCGACCACCCAGACCGCCTTCCACCATGCGAAGCCGATCTACGAGCTGCTGCCCGGCTGGTGGGAGGACATCTCCAAGGCCCGCACCGACGCGGATCTGCCGGTCAACGCCCGCCGCTATGTGGAGCGGCTGGAGGAGCTGTGTGGCACCCGGATCAGCGTGGTCGGCGTCGGCCCCGGCCGGGACGAGGTCATCGTCCGCCACGACATGCTG
>CALDPL010000332.1 GCA_937911965.1 uncultured Allomuricauda sp.
AAGGTAATCGCAGGATTGTTGGGCGTGGTCCTTTTGGGCACCATTATCTACACAGTTAGCCTTTATCAGGATAAGAAGAAGACGACCCAGGCCCTCTCCAATGAGAAGCAATTGGTCGTTGAGGATCTTAACAACTTGAAATCAGAGTACGACAAGGCCATCTTGGAAAGCAATGCCACCAATGAGGAATTGGTCGCCGCCAGGGACAATATTGCAAAATATATAGATTCCGTACAGGGGATGAAAGCCGATATCGCCACCCTTTCCCGTTACAGAAGGCAAGTGAACGTACTGAAGGAAGAAAGGGAGCAGCTGTTGAAGCAGGTGGATTCCTTGACACGATCCAACTCCCTGTTGGCCATGCAGCGGGACAGTACTTTCGTGGAACTTGAAAAACAGACCGTTTTCAATGATTCCCTGATCGTACAGAACA
Organism: uncultured Allomuricauda sp.; assembly: GCA_937911965.1. GTDB lineage: Bacteria > Bacteroidota > Bacteroidia > Flavobacteriales > Flavobacteriaceae > Flagellimonas. The sequence goes on from CALDPL010000332.1 coordinate 434, forward strand.
CCCAATTGGCCGATGCGGTTGAAAGGGGGTCTTCCCTGAACCTTACCACCATCAGTGTGGATGCCGTTAGGGAGAGAAACAATGGAAAATTGGTTTCTACCTCCAGGGCCAAGGCCACAGACAAGTTCAAAGTGTGCTTTACCGTGGCTGACAACGTGATCGCCGAGGCCGGGGACCGGGAATTCTTTATCGAGGTATTGGATCCCCAGGGCAATGTTCTTGGTGACAGTTTCACCAAGACCACCGAAGAGGGAGCTTCCATTACCTACAGCAAGGGAACCAATTTCTATTACGAGAACAGCACCTTGGATGTATGTGATTACATCAACAAGCCCGCCGAGGAGTTTGCCAAAGGAAATTATATGGTGAACGTCTATGACAGCAACCTTAAGTTGTTGGGAACTTCCAAGTTCGAGCTTAAATAATATACACTATCCATAAACACCCAAAAAGGCCCGTTCCACCTGGAGCGGGCCTTTTTGCTTTTCAAGGAATGGACCGTTCTACTTCAAACTCCCCACCATATCCCCGGGCCGTACCCAAAGGTCGTATTCCTCGGGGCTTACATGGCCCAATCGAATGGCTTCCTCCCTTAGGGTGGTTCCGTTTTTGTGGGCCGTATTTGCAATTTCAGCGGCTTTGTAATAGCCTATCTTGGTGTTCAATGCGGTGACCAACATCAAGGAATTGTTTAAAAGGGTTTCGATTACTTCGCGATTGGGTTCTATGCCCACCGCACAGTTCAGGTCAAAACTCACGCAGGCATCCCCGAGCAATTGTGCGGACTGCAAAATGTTTACGGCCATCATGGGCTTGAAAACGTTCAGTTCGTAATGCCCCTGGGTGCCGCCCACCCCTATGGCCACATCGTTGCCCATGACCTGGGCACAGACCATGGTCAGGGCCTCGCACTGGGTCGGGTTCACTTTCCCGGGCATGATGGAACTGCCCGGTTCATTGGCCGGGATGGTAATTTCCCCGATCCCGGAACGCGGGCCGGAGGCCATCATACGGATATCGTTTGCGATTTTGTTGAGGGAAACGGCCAGGAGCTTAAGGGCACCGTGGCTCTCCACAATGGCGTCATGAGCGGCCAGGGCCTCGAATTTGTTCTCGGCAGTGACAAAGGGATGGCCCGTAAACTGGGCGATGTATTTGGCCACCAGTACATCATAGCCCTTGGGGGCGTTCAAACCGGTACCCACGGCCGTACCCCCCAAAGCGAGCTCCGATAGATGGGGCAAGCTGTTGCGAAGGGACTTTAGGCCATGGTCCAATTGGGACACATAGCCGGAGAATTCCTGTCCTAGGGTCAGGGGAGTGGCATCCATAAGGTGGGTCCTTCCTATTTTTACCACATCCCAAAAGGCCTTTGATTTGCCCTCCAGGGTCTTTTTGAGCTGTTCGATTCCGGGGATGGTGACCTCCACAATTTTTTTGTAGGCCGCAATGTGCATTCCCGTGGGGAAGGTATCGTTGGAGGATTGGCTTTTGTTCACATCGTCATTGGGCTGTATGGTCTTTTCCCCTTCTCCGATCTTTTTTCCGGCCAATTCATGCGCCCTGTTGGCGATCACTTCGTTCAGGTTCATATTGCTCTGGGTACCGGAACCCGTCTGCCAGATGACCAAGGGAAACTGATCGTCGTGCTTCCCGTCCAAGATCTCATCGCAGACCGTGGAGATCAGGTCCCTTTTATCGGCACTGAGGACCCCCAGTTCGCAATTGGCATGGGCGGCCGCCTTCTTGAGGTAGGCAAAGCCGTATACCACGTCCAGGGGCATGGAGGCCGAGGGACCTATTTTAAAATTGTTCCGGGAGCGTTCGGTCTGGGCCCCCCAGTACTTGTCCGCGGGCACTTGTACCTCGCCCATGGTATCCTTTTCAATTCTAAAATCCATTTTATCAAGTTTAAGGACACAAAGGTAGGGGATAGGGCAATTATTTCGTAGGGACTGTCCGTAAATCCGGTTTTTTTGGTCTTGGATTTGCTTTTTTTGGAAAGAAGAGGGTATCTTTGTTGGAACTAAAGGAGAAAAAATGTTTGACTTTGATCAATATCTGGGGTTTTTGGCTTTTTTGGCAATCCTGACCATAGGATTCTGGTTGATGATTTTCGTTCTGAGCTTTGTGGTTCCCTATTGGTTGATCGGCAACCTCAGGGAAATGTACAAGGAACGAAAAGAGGCCAAGCAAGCGGCCCGTTTGGAAGAATAACAGTTTTACCGCCCCACTCAATCGAGCCGGGGCGGTTCCTTTTTGGGCAGTTGCCGGCCGCTCCCCAAATTTTGCCGGTTCAAAACCGAACCCCATGAAAAAAATCCTGTTGGTCATTTCCCTTTGCCTGCTGAACTTCGAGGCAAAGGCCCAAAACCCCAGTGTGGAAAAATCAACTTATGGAATCCAAATCGGATTTCTGGGAGTATGGGCCCACAACGAATCGAGATTGTCCAATTCAATGGCACTGCGGGCCTAAATTAGACTTGACAGTGGCATTTGGGGCGGGGACTTTTAGACGGGACGGGATTTTTGATGACCCCCGTTCTGACCCTTGAACCCCGTTGGTATTACAACCTGGACAAAGGAACCTCCAAATCAAGACCAATTTTTGGGAACATCGGAAATTTTGTATCGCTGAAAACCAGTTATCACCCTGACTGGTTTGTGATATCGAATTCTGGGAACGTGGGCATAAGAAGTGACATTTCAATTACTCCCACTTGGGGGATCAGAAGAACCCTTGGAGGCAATTTCAATTACGAAATCGGAATTGGGATCGGATATGGGCATCTCTTTGCCAAACAGGCCGGATATCGTAATAACGAAAGCGAAGCGGCCAATCTACACTTGAGAATCGGTTATCGGTTCTGATAATTGGCATTCCCAAGGCAGCAAAAAAAAAGGGAAGCCGTTGCCGACCTCCCCTTTCATTTGGGAACTACCTGTTAAAATTGTCCTTGGCCTTCCTCCTCATCCATACCGGGCCGGTCCTGACCCCTGTTGTTGTTGCGCTCCTTGGGTTGGTTGAACCTATAGATCAATGAAAGGTTGACCTGCCTTCTTCTCCATTGGAACTCGCTGTCCGAAGTAAATGTGGGGGTTTGGGTGAAGGATTCCCGCTTCCGTGTATTGAACACGTCACTGACGTTGAGGGTCACCGTCGCATTGTCATTGAAAATGTCCTTGCTCATGGCGAGGTTCAGGGAGAAGTTGCCCTTTGATTTGGTCTGTGCATTTTCCCTGGGGCCCATATAAAAGGAGTTTGCCTGCAGGTCAATTTTACCCGGTAGGGTGAATTTGGAACCAAACCTGGCGAACCAGCTGGAGCTTTCCGCACCGTAATCCACGCCGTTGAAAAAGCCTTCTGATTTAAAGGTAAAGTAGTTGAAACTACCGTTGAGCCGCATCCATCTAAAAGGGTTGTACATCAACCCTGCTTCCGCACCGATCCGCTCGTTGGTGGACAGGTTGATCGGAATGGATCGGATGATCTGTATGCCATCCGAGGTCAATTCCCCGGTCTCTTCCTGAATCCGTTCAAAGGAATTGGTCTCTTTCTGGTAATATACCGAAGAGGTCAGGGTCAATTTGTCCCAACGCTTCAAATACCCCAGATCGAAGGCATTGGAATAGGCGGGGTCCAAATCGGGGTTCCCCTGCCAAATATTGGTCCTACTGGATCTCGAGGGGAAAGGGTTGATGAACCAGCCCCTGGGCCTGTTTATCCTACGGTTGTACCCGAGGGAGACATTGGCCGTCTCGGAGAGTTCATAGATCAAGTTTACCGTAGGGAAGAGTCCCAGGTAATTTTTGTCGAAATTCAGGTCCACATCCTGGCCCAGAAGCTCTTCCAAGGCTTGGCTGTCAATCTCCGAATCCACATTTCCCTTCATTTGGGTGTTTTCCAAACGCAGGCCGACCAAGGCGGAGAATTTTCCAAATTTATTGCCGTACTGGGTATAGAGGGCATTGACGTTCTCTTGGTAGGTAAAAACATTGGTAAGGTCCTGGTTCATCTCAAATTGGCCCGTGCCCTGGTTGAGGGTGTCCAATCGGTAATCGTTGATCTCCTTCTCAAAATTCCCCCTATATCCGGCCTCGAACTGGGCATCCCCCATGGGAAGCACATAGTCTATCTGGGCGAGGAAGTCATCCTGCTTCTGGGCCTCGATGATGTTTTCCCTGGCCAAAAGGCTGTTTGTCGGAAGGGTTTGCATCTCCTCGATTTCGGTCAATAGGGACTCATCGTCATAGGAATACTGGAAATCCGCCGTAAGCTTATGTCCGTCGTCATTGAAATTGTTCGTATAGTTCAACGACAATTGGTAACTTTTGTCATCCTCCACCTGATCTTCGTACCTAAAGGTCCTGCTGTTGAGATCGCTGCCCACAAATCGTTGGTTGTCGTTTTCGGTCCGGTCCCCCTCATCGGAGAATCTGTAGAACACACTACCGGTAAGGGAGGATTTGTCCGTCAGGAAATATTCCATCCCCAGGTTCAAATTGACCCCTTCGTTCTTTCGTTCGCTTTCGCGGTTCTCCAGGATGCGGTCGAACTCACTGTTGGAACCGAAATAATGGTTGTCAAAACGACCGCCCCCAGGGGATTTTCTGTTGAAATATCCCAAGGTGGTAAAGATGTTGAACTTATCGGTCCTCAAGTTGAAATTGCCCGTGGTCCTGGCATTGAAGGGTTCTCCCATGGTCACGTTCAAGGAACCGTTGAAGCCCAGGGTCTTTTCCTTTTTGAGTACGATGTTGAGAATGCCCGCGGTACCTTCCGCATCGTATCGGGCCGAGGGGCTTGTGATCACTTCCACCCTTTCGATGGCATCGGCAGGCAATTGTTGGAGCACGTCGGTGGAACCAAAGCCCGCCAGGGCGGAGGGTTTGCCGTTGATCAGGATCCTCACGTTCTCATTTCCCCTGAGGCTGATGGCCCCTTCCACATCCACATCGACCGAGGGGATGTTGTTCAGGGCATCACTGACGTTGCCGCCACTGGTGGTGATGTCCTTTCCTATATTATAGATTTTTTTGTCCAATCGAACTTCCACGGTGGTCCGTTCCCCGACCACTTCGACCTCACTGAGTTGGGCCACATCCTGGGACAGGCGAATCACGCCCAGGTCGACGGAGGAGGTATAGTTTTGCCCGTTGAGGGAGTAGGTCTCATAGGAGATGTATTCCGCCCTTATATTGTAGGTCCCGGGCTTTGTTTCAACCTCAAACTTTCCATCCAGATCGGTAATGCCCCCGGTAATAATGTTCGGGTCGTCCGCATTTTGCAGCACAAAAGTGGCGTATTCCAAGGGAAAGCCCCCCTCGGCATCCAGAATGGTCCCGGAGATCGTTATGTTTCTCTGTTCCATTTGCGCTTTACCCTGAATTGGCAACAAGGCCAAAAACAATAATGGGG
>CALDPL010000333.1 GCA_937911965.1 uncultured Allomuricauda sp.
GGACAACGCGCCGAACAGATCGGCGAAGTTTTGGACAGTGAGGTCTTCACCGATATCGACGGGTATTCCAGCCAGATGGGCAATGACACCATCCCCTACGGTGAGCAGACCGATTACCTGGCCTATAACAACAACTATAACGGATATCCCGGTTGGGGGGACAACCCTTCGAGCGTCAGCATCAATGTTTATGGCAACAATTGGGGCTGGGGCGGACTCTATGGATATGGAGGACTTTACGGCTGGGGCAATCCCTATTGGGGATATGGCTGGAATTACCCCTATTACGGTTGGGGCTGGGGCTGGTACAATCCCTGGAGGTACAACCGATGGGGCTGGGGGGGCTATTACGGATCTTGGGGATACCCTTATCACGGATGGGGATATGCCGGATATTACGGCCATTGGAACCGACCCTATTATTACAGTGATTACGGAAGAAGCTATGCACGTATTACCGGAAGAAGGGGATACGACAACAATTATATAGGGGGCAGTACCCTGCTTGGCCGATCCAACCGGGTCGCTTCCAGGGGCAACGGTACCTACCGGGTACGGACAAATGCCAACGGTGGCACCCTGGCGAGCAGGAGCCGTGGGACCTATGGCGAGGGCAGTACCGCCAGAAGGGCGATAAGTGCGGATGCCGCGGATCGGAACATGGATTACCGCAGCAGCAGGAGCACCCGATACAGTCCTCAGAGTGGAACTTCCAGGACCTCACGTTCCTATGGGACAACTCCAACCAAAAGGAGCGACAACGGATATTACAATTCGGGTGCCCGTACTAGGCAATCCTCTCCGGCCTATAGAAGTTCCAGAAGCAGCCGGACCTACCAATCCCAGGGAACGACCGTCCCAAGGAGCAGTGGGTACAGCAGACCTTCCAGCAGCAGTAGGAGTTCGGGTACCATCCAAAGGTCCGGTGGCAGCAGTAGAAGCTCCGGTGCCGCAAGTCGATCTTCAGGTTCATCCCGTTCCGGTCGAGGTGGAAATTGATTTGTTCCGATCCCATCACAATCTAAATCCATGACGATGAAAAGAATCCCAACTTTCATAATGATATTGGTGTGCACTTATGCGAGTGCGCAGACCATAGACGATGTGCTGCGTTACAGCACTGAAAACCTACAGGGAACCGCGAGGTTCCAGGCCATGGGCGGGGCCTTTGGCGCCCTGGGTGGCGATCTCTCCGCCCTGAACGTCAATCCCGCCGGATCGGCCGTATTCAATTACAGCGAAATTGGCCTGACCGGTTCCAACTACCACAGCAACAATGATGTGCTCTATGGGGGAAGCCTTTTGAACACCAAGGAAAATTCCTTGGAAATGAACCAGATCGGCGGGGTCTTTGTGTTCAAGGCCACCGACAGCCCTTGGAAAACCTTGGCAGTGGCCTTTAATTATGACCTGGTCCAAAATTTCGACAATGAATTTGTGGCCAGGGGCAATTCCTCCTCTGGAATTGACGATTATTTCCTGAACTTCGCCCAAGGGGAGCCTCTGGGACCCCTAAGGACCCAGGAAGGTGAATTCATTGAGGAGGCCTATCTCGATATCGGGGCCAATATGGGTTTCGGACCACAACAGGCCTTTTTGGGATTCCAGGCAGGAATCATCGAGCCCACCGTGGACGATGACCAGAACACCTCCTATTTCTCAAATTCCATGTACGACAATGTGAACCAACGTTATTCACGGCATACCACGGGTTATAACAGCAAGTTCAGCCTGAACTTCGCCAGCCAGTACGAGGATTTCCTCTATCTGGGGGCCACCCTGAACCTGCACAGTTTGGTCTATGACAGGCTAACCTATTTCGATGAGGATGGCTATGATGCGACCTCCCCGATCCAGTCTACCCGGTTTGACAATTTCCTTCATACCGAGGGGAACGGGTTCTCCTTCAACCTTGGGGCCATTGGAAGACTCAGCGATATGGTACGCGTGGGGGTCAGCTACCAGTCCCCGACCTGGTACGCCCTTAAGGACGATACCGCCCAACGGATCAATTCCGATTTGGCCGTGCCGGATATCGAGTACATCAATTTTGGGATCGTGAACCTCTATGAGGACTACAAGATCAAGACCCCCGGGAAATTGACGGGAAGTCTGGCCCTGGTCTTTGGTCAACAGGGTCTGATCAGCCTCGATTACGCACAACAGGATATGTCAAAAGCCGAGTTGGGACCGGATTCGGACCCCAACTTTGCAGCTGAAAATGATTTTATTGCAAATACCCTGGGCACGGTGCACTCCTATAGATTGGGAGGGGAATATAGAATTGGGCGCTTCAGCCTTAGGGCCGGTTACCGGCATGAGGGAAGTCCCTTTGAGGAAGGAGATTTCATAGGCGACCTCAACGGCTATTCGGCCGGTATCGGTTTTGATTTTGGGGGCAGTCGGTTGGACCTGGCCTACGGCCGCAGCGAACAGGACATCAACACCTACCTTTTTGACAGTGGAATCGATAACTCCGCCTTGGTCAATAGGGTGAACAGCACGGTCTCCCTTGGGTACACAATGAGATTCTAAGAAAGTTAAGCTATGGATACAAGGTCGGGCAGCTCCCGGCCTTTTTTTTTATCGCACCAGGGAAAAGTGCCTTCTCACGGAACGGGCCACCAAGACCCCTTGATCGTCCCGTCCATATTCCAATCGGAACCAATAGTCCGAAGAGGGAAGGTCCCTTCCGTTATAGGTTCCGTCCCATCCCAAATTGGGGTCCAATTGTTTCAGCAATTTGCCGTAACGGTCAAAAATGTGGACCACGGGTTCCGTGAGCATTTCAATGCCATAAACGTTCCACAGGTCGTGGACCCCATCCCCGTTGGGGGTAAAGAACTTGGGATAGCCCACCACCAAAAACTCATAGGACTGGGAGGTACCGCAACCGTTGGTATCGTTGATCACCACCTGGTTCAGCCCAGGTGGGACGTCAGCAAAGATGGGACTGTCCTGATATTCCCCTCCATTTAGGGCATATTCATAGTTTCCGTTGCCCAGGGGGACAATTTCGACCACATAGGGATCGCTCTGGTCGCTATGTGCCAGATCGTCCAAAATCACGACCTCATCCAATTCGGGGGGCCCGTAAAAGGTAATCAATATGTCATCCGTAATGGGATTGCCGAATGGGTGGGTTATGGCCACCCGATAGCGCCCTGAATTAGGACTGGATACGGTCAGCTCGGTGTCCACCACCGGGGTCAATACCGTTTCATAGGTGCCGTCATCATCGGCATCCCATTCCCAGGTCACACTATCAATATTGGGGCCGGCCGGGGAATTCAAGGCCGAGAGCACCACATCGGGATCCCCTTCACAGGCCACAATGTCCAGGCCCAGGAATTGGTCCCTGAGGGTACAGTCCAGGGCCGAGTCCCGATCGGCATCCACCGAGCTTCCCGTAAAGGTCAGGATAAAGGATTCGGGATCCTCGTCAAAATTGGTGTTGTAGTTGTTGATAAAGAGGTAATAGATTTCCCCTGCCGTAACGTTGAGCCACTCATCGTAGGTATTCTGGCTCCCCTTGACAAAGGGGGCGCCCTCCCTCCCACTGATCGGGTTGATGCCGATTCCCGTAAAGCCGGTATCGTTGTATTCGTAATTGCAACGGATGGGCTGGGCCGTGCCACTTCCGACCAGGGTGCAAAAATTTTCCCCCGAGGTTTCATCAAAGGGTCCATAGACCGCAAAATCCCATTCCGCGGTAAGCGGTCCAGAGTTCACTGGGACGGCCATGATATCAAAGCCGATCTGTCCCGTGGTCCCTGCGCGGAAGACATACCATCCCGTATTGTTCTCAATGTTTGCCGAACTCACGCTCCCCTTTTCCAAGCAACCCGTCTGGGTGATTGCCTCTGGATCGAAATCCTCGATATCCCCTCCCCCATCGGTGGTCCCCATGATGGGTACGTCCGCACAAATGGGAATGGCCGATCTACAGTCGGGGGAGTTCTGGGCGTCCAATGCCATTGGAAATAATGCGATACAGCAAAATACCAGTGATAGGGCTCTCATAGAATCTTGGGGCTATGGATTGTTCTATGTTCCTTATAACTCGCCTAGGAGCACTTTTAGTATAAGATCATCCCAAAAAAGAGGCATTTAATCGATGAAATTGACCCATGGCCTACCGCCTGAGGGAAAAATGGGATTGAAGAAATTTGGCATAGGTACGGTTCCCATCCCCGTCCATATAGGAGAGCTTGAACCAATAATCCGTGGAAGGCAAGGGCATGCCGTTGTAGCTCCCGTCCCATCCCGGGTCATTTTGGTCCATTTGTTTGATCAATTTACCATAGCGGTCATAGATGGTCACAATGGGAGCGTTCAGGGTCGAAAGGCCATCCAATTGCCATGTTTCGTTCAATACATCCCCGTTGGGTGAAAAAATTGAGGGAAACCCGACCACTACGATTTCCTCCCAGACTTCCCCACAACCATAGGGGTCGCGCAATCCCACCGTATGTACTCCCGGGGCCACCCCCGAAAAGACATTGTCCGCCTGAAAGTCACTTCCGTCCATGTTGAACTCGAATTCCCCAGGGGTCCGGGTATGGATGGTGACCCGGTTGTTGGCCCGCATATCCTCAATGTCAATCGTGGAGATTTCCGGTACCACAGAGTTGGTAACACGGACCGTACGGCTGGTAGTACAGGAAATGCCATTGGATGAATGGGTCACCCTTAGGGTATATTCCCCTTCCTGAAAGACCGTGATACTGGGGGTATGTTCTCCATTGTCCCATTGGTAATCATAGCGGGAATCGGGCATAAGCTCCCCAATTTCAACACTGCCCACGGCCCCACATAGGGCCACATCCTGGGGAATATCCAACTCAGGGGCCTCCACGGCATCGAGCACGAAGCTTTGGGAAGCATCATGGCAGTTGGGGTTTGCCAATGATGAGACACGTACAAACAGGGTCTGTTGCCCGGGACCGGGCAGATGGAGTTTCTGCAAAGCCCGGACCCCTGTTTGGGCATCACTTTGGGAAAGGTGGTAACTGACCATGAAATCCTCGGGGTCCTGGGAACCCAAGGCCTCCAGATCCTTGGCGGCAAGATTAAAATATTGGGGCGATCCCAGGCAAAATGCCTCATCGGACAAGGGTTCGGCAATCGGAACCTCATTAAAGGCCACTTGGACATCACTGACCAGGTTGGTGCCGCCGAAATCGACCAGCACCCGATACAATCCAGAATCCGTTGCGGCATAGGTGGAGGAGACCTCCCCGGGGATCAATTGGAAACCGGCACCGATATCCCGATACCATTGGTAGCCCAGGGCACCGGCAGAGGTTCCGTCCAAAATCACGGGCCCGTTCCCACAAGCGGCCACAGGAGCACCGAGAAGGTTATCGATTATGGAGCAGTCCAGGGCATCCAAGGGGTTCGTTTCCCAAATGGATCCTGTAAACTGTATGGAAAATCCTGAATTCACATTGCTGAAATTGTTGATCATAAGAATGTAATCCTCCCCTGCATTGACCTCCAACCAAGGTTCGAAAAGAAGGGAATCCCCATTTCCACTGGGATCTTCACCCACCCCCATAAATCTCGCCTGCTCCCGATTGTCAAAAAAATTGCACCGTAGTGGCTCCCCCAATTGCCCGCAATCCTCGGCCCTGTACAGGGCAAAATCCCAGTCTTCCCCTGGGTCGTGTCCAATATTGAAGCCCAATTGGCCGGAAGCCCCTGTCCTGAAACGGTACCAAGCGGAATTGGATTCAATGGAACCGGTGGAGGTCCGCTCCAGACAGCCACTGGCAGCCTGTCCGTTGAAATCGTCCATGCCAAAACCATGGGTCCCCCCATTGACCGGGGTATTGCCACAAATGGGAATCGCCTGGCCGCATTCGGGGGAAACCTGCGCATGGGCCAAGGTGCAAAAAAAGAAAACCATTGCAATTTTTATGATTTGGGATATCATAAAGGACTGTGGGTTTGGAATGTATAAAAATACCACGGCATTGTACCGAACAATAATTTATGTTGCCAAACCCCCTTTAACGGATGTTAAATCATCCATTAATGTATATCTTTGCTATCTTGAAGTAACAGGCATGAAATTGGAACAGACATTGGAAGAACAGCATGACGATATGGGAAACGACCACTTTACTTCCTCGGCACGGACCCCCTTAAGGGAAGACGCCTTCGAGCTCAGCGATGAGGAAAAAGTGGAACGGATACAAAAGAATGTCCGGGAAATTATGCTTACCCTTGGACTCGATCTCAGTGATGACAGCCTCAATGGAACCCCAAAAAGGGTGGCAAAAATGTATGTCAAGGAATTGTTCGGGGGTCTGCACCCAAAACGAAAGCCGGAATCCTCCACCTTTGAGAACAAATACAAATATGGGGAAATGTTGGTGGAGAAGAACATAGTGCTCTATTCCACCTGCGAACACCATTTGTTGCCCATTGTGGGCAGGGCCCATATCGCCTATATATCCAATGGGACCGTGGTCGGCCTATCAAAAATGAACCGCGTGGTGGACTACTATGCCAAAAGGCCACAGGTCCAAGAACGGCTGAACATACAGATCGTACGGGAGCTCCAAAAAGTTTTGGGCACCGAGGACGTGGCCTGTGTGATCGATGCAAAGCACCTCTGTGTCAATTCAAGGGGGATAAGGGACATTGAAAGCAGCACCGTCACCTCGGAATACGGGGGCAGGTTCAAGGATGAGGCCGTTCGAAGGGAGTTTTTGGATTATATCAACCTAGATACCGAATTTTAATCCCATTCTATTAAATGCAACTTTACAAGGACCAAAACCTTAGGATACACAATTCGCTATCAGGCAAAAAGGAACTTTTTAAGCCCATAAACGAAGGGCATATCGGAATGTATGTCTGTGGTCCCACGGTATACAGCAATGTACATTTGGGCAATTGCCGAACTTTCATCTCCTTCGACATGATCTTTCGGTATTTCAAGCATTTGGGGTATAAGGTACGCTACGTCCGCAACATCACCGATGCAGGCCACTTGGAAAACGATGCCGATTCGGGGGAGGACAAGATCGCCAAAAAGGCAAAATTGGAACAGATAGAACCCATGGAAGTGGTGCAGCGCTATACCGTGGACTTTCACAATACGCTGCAAAAATTCAATCTATTGCCCCCGAGCATTGAACCCACCGCCACGGGACATATCATAGAGCAGATCGAGATCATCAAGGTCATCCTGGAAAAGGGTTCGGCGTCCGGTGGCAAGTCCTCCAGCTCCAGCTCGTCGTCTAGTTCGAGTTCGAGCAGTACCTCATCGAGTTCAAGTTCCAGCTCCAGCTCCAGTTCCAGCGGCACCGCTGCGGGCGTCAACCCGGGGGCGGTGGGGAGTGAAGTGAGCTGTGAGATCCAGCAAGTCCAGTACGGCAACAACGCGTTCCAGTACAAC
>CALDPL010000334.1 GCA_937911965.1 uncultured Allomuricauda sp.
ACCGAGGAAAAGTTTGAACTTGCCTTGATCGGAGACTCTTATATAGAAGGATTTCACCAAAATTACTACAGTTCCATAGGAAAAAGAATCGAGGATGAATTTCCCGGAATCGAAGTCTATGAATATGGACACTCTGCCAATGATATGGCAGACCAACTCTATTTGGTCTATAGCAATCGGGAACTCTTTGATAAAATCGATAAAATAATCTTCTATATAAAATTTGAGAATGACCTGAACCGGGATGAATACCGACATATTGCCCATCATCCCAGATTCATGATGTTGCGAAAGAGCAAACTCTTGGAGTATGCGATCAATATAGGTGTAATGGATCCGGTAAAGGAGTTAATGGGTGATATCCGCGAAATGGCCAAGCCAAAGGAGCCTAGAACGGAAAAAGCTCCCTTGAATGACAAAGTTCTGGAAGCGAATAGGATAAAGAATTTTGACGCTTTGGTGGAACGCTATGGATTTGATGTGGATAAATCAGCAATCCTTTTGGATTCTCGAATCACCCCGACGGCATTCATTGAACATTTAAGGGATTTGGATATTGATGTAATTGACTTTGCCTCTACTTTTGAAGAATCGGGGGGGTCCAGAAGGACCACATTGATCTATGACAAACATTGGAATGGTTTTGGGAGAAAATTAATTTCGGAATTGATTTCACAGTATATTCAAGAAGATGTACAGGCGATGGAATCCAAGTAAAACCACATGGCTTTCATTTAATAACAATGTAATAATTTATTAATCATACTATATACATCCTTTTTAGGGGTTTAAACCACATATTTTATGGGCATATTGAAGGAGTTTCGAAAATTGGCTTTTTGGGGAAGTGACTTTGTCAAGGGGTCTCCCGTTCGCAAACATTACGATGAGGTAAAATACATCATTGACAACCACGGTACCGAGAAGGCCGAATCCATAAAGAGGAACCATATAAGAAACTTGCTGGCCCATGCCCGTGCCACGGTACCCTTCTATATGGAAAACACAGAATCTTCGGCCTTTGAAAGTTTCCCAGTAATCACAAAGAACACGGTCCTTGCCAATTACGATGGATTCAAGTCCTCAAAATTCCTGAATTCAAGGAACACCCAAGTATCTACAAATGGATCTACGGGAACCCCGTTCAAATTGTTCCACAATCGGGACAAGAGGTACAGGCACCAAGCAGACAATCTTCTGTTCGCGGAAAGGGGAGGCTACCAATTGGGCGATAGGATGTACCTCCTAAGGGCCCTGCACAAAAACGACATGAAATCCCTAATGAGGTTCTTCAGGCAGAATTTCAGTGCCTACGGGGTATTGAACTATACGGATGCTGAAATTGAAAAGTTGTTGCGTGAATTCACCACTGGGGAATCCGGCAAGTGTATCGTTTGTTTTGCTTCCATGTGCGAGATTATTGTCAATTATTTGGATTCCAAAAATGCCCAACCCTTAAAATCCAAGGTCAAGTCCATTGTTACCGATGGAGATGCACTGAGCAAGGGGACCAAGGACAAAATGGAATATTATTTTGGGGTCCCCGTTTATGCCCGGTATGGAAATATGGAGTGTGGCGTCATGGCCCAACAGGGACCCCCGAACAATTATCATTACCAATTGAACTTGGGAAGTTACCATTTCGAAGTATTGGACCTTCATGAAGATAGACCTGTGGAGCCGGGGAAAATGGGAAGAATCGTGGTTACAGACCTTTTTAATTATTGTATGCCATTGATTCGTTATGATACCGGAGATTTGGCAAAATTGGGTGAAAATGACCTCCCCAACACGCCTCCTGTATTTGAGTCCATCGAAGGAAGGGTGGTCGATTTAATTTGGGACACCGATGGCGGTGTGGTTTCCCCTTATCTAATCTATACGATCACCGAAAAATACGATGAACTGAAACAATTTCAGTTTGCACAAACCGGAGAAGGCGTTTATGAGTATCGTTTGAATGTTTGGGGGGATCGCTTTGATCGGGTTGAGGAATTGATTTCGGAGAGCAAAAGGTATTTAGGTCAAAATGCCCAGATCACTACCAAATATGTCGATGAGGTCCCGCTGTTGAAATCCAACAAGAGAAAACCGGTAATTAATGAATTTAGGGGGCGGTGATGCACCTTTTGTCCGTGATTTTTATGGGCATCAGCCGATCGCATTTGGAAAACATCAAACCTTCCCTGTAATTATTGTGCCTATCCACTGAGGTTTCACCCTTGAGCCATGAAATATAAATGGCAGGTGTATTTATGCCCGCTTCATGGGAAAAAGGATAGCCCCCACCAAATCTAGGGTTCATTTCCAAGTAATACACTTTGCCGTCCCGCACGAAGAAATCGCAATCCATGTTTCCAATGTGTCCGGTATGCTCGGCAATGGTTCGTGCTATGTCACAGTAGTTTTGGTCTATTACTGAAATAGCCTTATCCGTTTCCCCTGAACGCATTCCAAGCTTCTTTCGGATAAAGGAACCGTAATGTTTTCCCTCGAGGTCATTCAGTATATCAATACCATACTCCTGTCCATCGATTTTCTCTTGTATGAGTATGCTTTTTTCGATATCATGGGAGCTGGCTTTTTTCAATATGGATTTTTGTATTTTGATTCGTTGAAGTTGATACGCCAATTTCAGCTCTTCCCCATTTTCAACTATTTCCACGGCAATCGATGCACTTCCCCAACGCGGTTTGACGACCAATGGGTAATCCAGGGTTCCATCGATAATTGCTTTCTGGGCATTTTCCAGGCTTTTGAATGTTTGCGGGGTACCGACTCCAATTCGTTTGAAAAATTTATATGTTTTCCATTTGTCAAACGCAATATCCACTATCCTCGGGCTGGATACAAGGATTTTTGTCCCCAACTTTTCGAGCTCCTCCTTGTACTCGGACAAGATGGGCAATTCCAAATCGTTCAAGGAGATGATGGCATCGATGTCATGGGCTGGAATCAATTCCTTGAGGCTCTCAATATACCCTTCAGAATAAATGGAGGGCAAATGAATGGCTACATCGGCATCCACTAAGGCGGGAGCGGACAACTGACTGTCTGCGGCCAAAATGAGACCCTTGCCCTGTAAGGCCTCTTTGAAATAATTGATTAGGTAGTTTCTGCGACCTGCACAGGTAAAAAGGATGTTCATGTTCTCATTCACTTTTCAATAGTTCCAAAATCCATCGATTTTCCCATGTTGGGCAGTTTGGGCAAAGACACCAAATTCCCTTTTGGCCAACAAATATTATAAAGGAAGACTTCTTCCAAAATTAAGTTGTAGTTCTTTGTCATCCTAGTCCTCGGTTGTATGGTTAAATTATTTGTGTCGCTAAAAATCACTCCATTAAAAGGGTGCTGTTTATTGGGATTTTCCATAGATACGACCAAGCGACAAGGAGGGGAGGAGCGTAAGTTACCTTGAGTCGTTTGAAAACCGTTATGAATGACGGTGTATATATGTTTTGGGCCAATAACAGCATTTAATTCCTCTGGCTTGGATTCATGGAGTGAAAATTACTGTAATAATTTCATTGTTTGGAGGATAATGGACTAATTAATCATAATAATGGTTGAAATGTCATTTTATCGGGCTTATTCCACAATAAAACAAATCC
>CALDPL010000335.1 GCA_937911965.1 uncultured Allomuricauda sp.
TTGGACGCCGATATTTATGGACCATCAATCCCAATAATGTTTGACGTTTCCATGGAAAAGCCACTTTCAGTGAATGTGGGCGGCAAAAGCAAAATGAAACCCATTGAAAATTATGGGATAAAAATTCTTTCCATTGGGTTTTTCACACAGCCTGACCAAGCCGTAATTTGGCGGGGCCCGATGGCAGCAAAGGCTTTAAATCAATTGATTTTTGATGCTGCGTGGGGCGAACTTGATTTTATGTTGATTGACCTTCCGCCCGGAACCGGCGATATTCATTTGAGCATTATGCAATCGCTGCCAATTACGGGAGCCGTTGTTGTAAGTACTCCACAAACTGTAGCCTTGGCCGATGCCCGAAAAGGGGTGGCCATGTTCCAACAACAGGCCATAAACGTGCCCGTGCTGGGCATTGTGGAAAATATGGCCTACTTCAGTCCCCCTGAGCTTCCTGACCATAAATACCATATCTTTGGGAAGGATGGCGCCAAAAATCTGGCCGAGGACCTTAGGGTGCCCTTTTTGGGGGAAATTCCCTTGGTACAGGGCATTCGGGAGGCCGGGGATGTGGGAAGACCGGCGGCCTTGCAGACCGCGACCGCGACCGAGGAGGCCTTTGAGGAATTGACCAAGAACGTGGTTCGGGAACTGGTGGCCCGAAATACGGAACTTCCGCCCACAGAAGCAATAAAGATCACAACAATGGCCGGTTGTGCCGCCGTTAAAAAGAAATGAGCATGACTACAGAAGAAATCAAAAACAATGTGGAAAAGGCCTTGGATGAAATCCGGCCCTTTCTCCAAAGTGATGGGGGCGATATCACATTGATCTCCATTGACAACGACAATTCCGTAAAAGTGAAATTGGAGGGAAATTGCATTGGGTGCAGTGTCAATCAAATGACCCTGAAGAGCGGGGTGGAAATGACCATCAAAAAATACGCTCCCCAAATCCAGCAGGTGATCAATGTGGTCTGACCTTGTCCTTACATCCCTCCCTTGGCCGGCCCCTATGGGCATGGCCGGAAAACATTTAGTGCATGATAAAAACAGATATACTGATTATCGGTGCGGGGCCCACCGGGCTTTTTGCTGTTTTTGAAGCCGGCCTGTTACAGCTCAAATGCCATTTGATCGACGCCCTGCCCCAGGTGGGCGGACAATGTGCCGAAATCTATCCCAAGAAACCCATTTACGATATTCCGGGATATCCCCAGATCATGGCCGGGGAACTCGTGGACAACCTGATGGAGCAGATCCGACCCTTCCAACCGGGCTTTACCTTGGGGGAACGGGCCGATACCCTGGAAACCTTGGAAGACGGCAGTTTTTTGGTCACCACCAACAAGGGGACCAAACATTGGGCCCCCGTGGTGGCCATTGCCGGGGGACTCGGCAGCTTCGAGCCCAGAAAGCCGCTTTTGGAAAATTTATCCCGGTACGAGGATCGGGGACTGGCCTATATGATTCGGGATCCGGAGGTCTATAGGGACCAAAGGGTGTTGATTGCCGGGGGTGGGGACTCCGCCCTGGACTGGGCCATCCATTTGGCCGGATTGGCCCGGGAGATCACCCTGGTGCACCGCAGGAACGAGTTCAGGGGCGCCCTGGATTCGGTGGAGAAGGTGCAACAGCTCAAAAATGAAGGGAAGATCAGGCTGATCACCCCCGCCGAGGTAATTGAATTGAAAGGGGAGGAAAAATTGGAAGGGCTGACCCTTTCCAATACCGATACACAGCAGCGCACTGAAATTGCGGTGGACCATTTTATTCCGCTCTTCGGCCTGTCCCCAAAACTGGGGCCCTTGGCCGATTGGGGCCTTGAGATTGAAAAAAATGCCCTAGTGGTGGACAATGCCCTGGATTACAGTACCAATATACCGGGAATCTATGCCATCGGGGATGTGAACACCTATCCCGGGAAATTGAAACTGATTCTTTGTGGGTTCCACGAGGCCACCTTGATGTGCCAGAGTGCCTATAAACGGATCCATCCCCATAAAAAATATGTAATGAAATACACCACCGTGGGTGGGGTGAGCGGTTTTGACGGCAGCAAAAGGGAAGCCCCCAAGGCCGTGGTCAAATCCATAGATTGAGTTATAACCAAGATTGAACCAAGGTGTTTTGGCCTTGGTTCCCCAAACGAATATGAGCGACGTAAAAATCAAGATAACCGACCGGGAAGGGGTCACCCACCAAGTGGACGCCCCTACCGATATGAACATGAACCTGATGGAGGTGGTCCGTTCCTATGAGCTCGCCCCCGAGGGGACCCTGGGAATCTGTGGGGGGATGGCCATGTGTGCCTCCTGCCAATGCTATGTGCTATCCGATCACAGCCTTCCCGAAAAGTCAGATGATGAGGAAGCCATGCTCTCCGAGGCATTTTTTGTCCAGGACAACAGCCGTTTGGGCTGTCAGATCCATATCACCGAGGATCTGGAAGGCCTGGAGGTGGCCCTGGCCCCGGCCGAGGATTAGGTTTGGTTTTTCCAGTGTTCCCTTACCTGATTGGGACAAAATGTTATCTTTGGGACATCAGCTTTCCAAGGCAATGAGAACCATAACGGCATTTCTTCTATTCCTTATTGCCCCACTTTTGGGCCTTGCCCAGCAATCCTATCCCGTATTGACCGAGATCGTAACCGACCGGGCCGGAATATTTTTGGCAGATCAGTTGGAGGGCCTACGGACCAAACTCTATGATTTTGAGCAGGCGACCGACCATCAGTTGGCCGTGCTGGCCATTGAGGATCTTCAAGGGCAGACCATAGAGGAATATGCCCTGGGGGTGTTCAACCAAAACAAATTGGGACAGGCCGGTCGGGACAATGGGATCTTGATCCTTTTTTCAAGGGAGGATCGGGAAGTGCGTATCGAGGTGGGCTACGGGCTGGAACCCCATATCACCGATGCGGTGGCCTCGAGGATCATACGCAACACCATGATACCCAGATTCAAGGAGGAGCGTTACTTTGAGGGCATCGATCGGGCCACGGACCAAATCATTGAGTTTCTCCAAAATCCGGAGGCCTTGGCAGGGTACAAGGAGGAATTGGAAGCGGAGCAGCACATTCCCTGGTGGGCCAAAATCATCTTCTTTTTGATGATCTCCGCCTTTATGGGGGTGGGAGGCTTTGTGTTCTATCAGGGCTATATCCGATTGTTGGAGATCTTCCGGGGGGTATTGATCGGAAAACTTGGCGTGCTTCCCGCTTTGCCCTTGCTGTTGATTTCCTGCTTCCTGATTTTTTTCGGGGCCATTTTCTTACTGGTTCCCCTGGGTTTTGTGCTGCTGATGTTCGGCCTGGAATCCAAATTGGGGGCTTTGGGGGCCGAGCCCCGATGGGCCCTGTACCTTTTGGGTGGATTTGGACTCCTCACGGTACTCTTGGTCCTGGTCCGGATTTTGGTCAAGGGGGACCGTGACCTTAAGATATCATGGCTCAAGTCCGATTCAGCCTATATGGCCAAGTCCTTTTCCTCGGCGGGGACCCATTCCTTCGGTTCGGGCTCCTCCTCTTCTTCCAGTGGGGGTTCCAGTAGTTTTTCAGGGGGAGGTGGCAGCTCAGGGGGTGGGGGTGCCAGTGGGAGTTGGTAGGCCGGATCCA
>CALDPL010000336.1 GCA_937911965.1 uncultured Allomuricauda sp.
AAAAATTGATCCGAAAAACATCCACCCCCGCCAAGATCATTGCCTTTAGGGTTTCCTTGGTACTGGTGGCGGGACCCAGGGTTGCCACTATTTTGGTCTTCTTGATAATCGGCATTGTTAAAAGATTAGGTTTCTTTTTGATTTTAAACTTTGTACTTCCAAAGTATATGCGGTCTTGACCTTGTCCAAGGCCTTGATATTGTTTATGGTTCGCAGGATTGTGGGTTCATCGGCCGACTCCACCTTCAGAAAATAATCCACATCCCTGAGCTCTTTGATCAGAGGTTGGGTGCTCGTGGAGAAACCGCTGTCGAACAACCCGCCCGGGGCCTGGGCCTCCTCCACTTCACAACTGTTGGAGATCAGACACCAGTAGCTGTCCCCGATCTCATCGTCCCAATCGAAGAGGGCGAAGTTCAATCGGTCCCCCAAATTGAGGTCCCTATCCATCCGTTTCAAGAACAGTCCACATTCGGAATTTATGGCATAGGCCATGGCATAATCCTCCAAATCACTGTAAATGGCGATCAGCACAAAACTGTCGTCATAGAGGTCATCCGATATCCGATGTGTTGTCAACATGCTCAAACGCGAATTGTAAATATACTCTTAATCCAGTAAATGGCCCCTGATTACAAGCCAATACACTTATAAAAAAAACCGAAAACGATTGAGATTGCCAAAATTCAATGGGAAGGATTTTCCATTTTGTCCTGCAGCGCAAAATAGGCCCTTTTCGAGGCCTTTTCCTCCGCTTTCTTCTTGGAAGTGGCCCGGGCCTTGGCCAGGATCCTCCCTCCAATGCTGAGTTTGACCGCAAAGTGTTTGGGCTCGTCATGGCCCGTATCCTCGTACACATTGTAGTGGAAGGGCACTTTCTGTTTCTGGCACCATTCGATCACCAAGCTTTTATAGGAAATCACCTTGCCCTCCAGCTGTTCGATGTCCACATAGGGGGCGACCACCCGCTGTTGGATGAACTTTTCACAATAGGAATATCCACGATCCAGGTATATGGCACCGACCAGGGCCTCAAACACATTTCCATGGATGTTTTCCCCAAAATGGGTCTTGGGAATCCTGCTTTCCACAAACTTCAGGAGTCCGAGGTCCTTGCCCAGTTCGTTCAAATGCTTTCGGCTTACGACCTTGGAACGCATTTTGGTCAGGTAACCCTCGTCCCCCTCGGGTACGGTGAGGTACAGATGCTTTGAAATTATCGTCCCCAACATGGAGTCCCCCAGGAATTCCAAGCGTTCGTAGTTCATGGGATTTCCCTTTGAATCCCTCTTATTGGCAGACCGGTGCAAAAAGGCCTTTTTGTAGATCTCAATATTCTTGGGCTTGAACCCCAGAATCTTTTTGATTCCCAAAAAAAAATCCCCATCCTGGCCGGGATGGGAATTGAATATTTTGGAACCGAATTTCATGTTACAAAGCTAGCCCATTTTTTTGAATACCACGCAGGCATTGTGCCCCCCAAATCCAAAGGTGTTGCTCATCGCGATGCGCACTTCCCGCTTTTGGGCCTTGTTCAGGGTCAGGTTCAGGGAAGGGTCGATCTGCTCGTCGACCACGGAATGGTTGATGGTGGGGGGAACCGTGGAGTGTTCCATGGCCAGGATGGAGGCAATGGCCTCAATGGCCCCGGCCGCACCGAGCAAATGCCCGGTCATGGATTTGGTGGAATTGATGTTGATCTTGGGGGCATGGTCCCCAAAGACCTTGGAAATCGCCTTGAGCTCCGCCACATCCCCCAAGGGCGTAGAGGTCCCATGGGTGTTGATGGTATCCACATCCTCGGGTTTCAGGCCGGCATTGTGCAGGCAATTTTCCATTACCCTGACCACCCCGATACCCTCCGGATGGGGTGCCGTCATATGGTAGGCATCACTGGAAAGTCCTCCCCCCAGGACCTCGGCATAGATCTTGGCGCCCCTGGCCTTGGCATGTTCGTATTCCTCCAGGATCAGGGCTCCCGCCCCCTCCCCGAGGACAAAACCGTCCCGGGTGGCATCAAAGGGCCTGGAGGCCGTCTCCGGGCTATCGTTTCTAGTGGACAGGGCATGCATGGCATTGAAACCGCCCATGCCCGCCATGGTGACCGCTGCCTCGCTGCCCCCACTGACAATGACATCACAATGGCCCAAACGAATGTAGTTGAGCGCATCGATCATCGCATTGGCAGAGGATGCACAGGCCGATACGGTGGTATAGTTCGGCCCCATGAAGCCGTGTTTTATGGAAATATTGCCCGGGGCAATATCCGCGATCATTTTAGGGATGAAGAAGGGATTGAATCTCGGGGTACCGTCTCCCCCGGCAAAACCGATCACCTCGTTCTGGAAGGTTTCAAGGCCTCCGATACCGGCGCCCCAGACCACACCGACCCTAAACTTGTCGACATTGCCCAGATCGATTCCGGAATCCGCAATGGCCTCGTCCGAACTGACCAGGGCATATTGTGCAAATCGGTCCAGTTTTCTGGCTTCCTTCCTATCGAAAAAGTCCTCGGGGTCATACCCCTTGAGCTCACAGGCAAATTTGGTCTTGAACTTCTCGGTATCAAAATACGTTATGGGCGCGGAACCGCTCTTCCCGTCTCGTAGTCCTTCCCAATAAGCATTCAAATTGTTGCCTATGGGGGTCAATGCCCCCAATCCGGTAACCACGACGCGCTTTAACTGCATTGAACTGTATATTTACCTTTAGACAGAATTTGCGGACCGCCCGACCGCCAAGGCGATCAAGGGGCTTGGGGCCATGCCCTTTCAACGGAAAGGGACCCCTTTTGGTTTAGCGTCCGACCCGGTCCATGGGGACGGACGTATATCTTTTTCTCCCCTGCCACAGGCCCAAAAGCTACAAATCAAAAATCAATGGGGACCTATGGTCCTATAGAACGATTCGCTGCAAATATATTGTATTTATTTTTAAAAAAATAGAAAACACATTGAAAGAGGCAGGTGCCT
>CALDPL010000337.1 GCA_937911965.1 uncultured Allomuricauda sp.
AAATATTAGAATAAGAAAATTGTGAAGCAACCAGGTTGTGGAAGGCTATGAAGCAAACGGCAGTGAGCAGAAAGGATAGGATCATGGCAGAAGCAAGGAATCTTTTTGCGAAGAAGGGTTATATGGACACGACCACCAAGGAGATCGCAGAAAACGCCAAAGTTTCAGAAGCCCTGATTTTTAAACATTTCGGAAACAAAGACAAGTTACTTACTCATTTGATTAAATCCGGATACAGACGTGTACTTTTGTTTCACAAGGGAATGATGGTCTATAAAAACCCTAAATCCTTTTTGTTGAATATGATCAAGTTGCCCCACGAACTAGTCAACGAAGATCCGATTTTCTGGAAAATGCAGGAACGCTTGGCACACCACTCGTTTTCAAAACAGCAGCACGATGCATTCATGAAACCCGTCCGTCCTATTTTGGAACGCGCATTCAAGGAGCTTGGCTATGAGGATCCTCGCCTGGAGGCAGATTTGCTTCTGTTGGTGATCGATGCACTTTGGAAGAAAGAGGCCGTCGGAGATTTGGTCGATTCGGTGCGCATTGCCGAATTGTTGCATGAGAAGTATAAACTCGTGTAAATAAAAATGCGTATAATTACCTTTTTATATAGGAACTATTGATGAAACAAGCGAGTTTAGTATTATTTGCGATTTTTTTCGGCCTGATATCCGGTTTTGCCCAACAAAAAAAGGGTTTTATTTCCTTTTTAGATCAAGAACATGCATGGGTAGACTCAGTTTTTAATTCCCTTAGTGAACGAGAGAAAGTCGCACAGATGTTTATGGTGAGAGCGCACTCGAACTTGGGTCAACGGTACATCGACTCAGTTGCTGGAGTTATAGAAAGGGAGCAATTGGGGGGGATCGTTCTCTTTCAGGGAGGTCCGGTACGCCATGCGCAGGTCATCAATCAATACCAAAATTTAGCCAAAATCCCCTTGCTCGTTGCCTTTGATGGAGAATGGGGCTTGGGCATGCGTTTGGACAGTACTATCAAATATCCTTATCAAATGGCTTTGGGCGGAATAGAAGACGAATCCTTGATTTATGAAATGGGCAAGGAAATCGCCCGGCAAAGCAAAAGGCTGGGGATTGGGGTAAATTTTGCGCCGGTCGTGGATATCAACAACAACCCCAATAATCCCGTGATAGGTTTTCGTTCCTTTGGGGAGGACAAGTACAATGTCGCTTCCAAGGCTTCGGCTTATATGAAGGGAATGCAAGACCAAAACGTACTGGCCTCGGCGAAGCATTTCCCCGGGCATGGTGACACGGAAACCGACTCCCATTATGGCCTGCCCGTAATCAATTTTTCCCGTCACCGATTGGAAGAATTGGAACTGTATCCCTTCCGAAAGTTGATAAAGAAGGGCTTGGGAAGTATAATGGTGGCCCATATGAGTATACCGGCTTTGGACAGTGCCGACAACCAGGCGTCCACCTTGTCCAAATCCATCGTCACTGATCTTCTGAAGGGCGAAATGGGCTATAACGG
>CALDPL010000338.1 GCA_937911965.1 uncultured Allomuricauda sp.
CTGATTCCCGCCCCTGTATTTTTTCTCCCAATCCATTTCACCTCCCCAACGGTCCTCATATACATACCGTCCCACCAAGGAGAAGAGTCGGTTGTCCTTTCGAATGAAGTTCCACTTGCTGAAAATGGAAATACGGTCCTGCAGCGTGACATCGGTGAAGCCATCCCCGTTGTTGTCGATCGGGTTTTGATAATTGAAATAGTTCAACCCCAATAGGGTCTGCACCTTTTGGCCGACATTGAATTTTGCTGCGATATCCGCATTCACTTCCTCCCAGGTCGTTCCGAAGACATCGACCGATAGGAGGGGAGCGTTGAAAGGTTGCTTTGTTATGATATTGATCAATCCCCCAACGGCCTCACTGCCATAGAGGGCGGAGGCGGGCCCCTTGACCACCTCGACCCGCTCCACCAGGGATTGGGGAATCCCACTCAACCCGTATACGGTCGAGAGTCCACTGACAATCGGCATGCCATCGATCATGACCATGGTATAGGGCCCCTCCAATCCGTTGATATGGATGTCCCCGGTATTGCAGATGTTGCAGTTCAACTGCGGACGGACCCCATTGATATGCTGCAATGCGTCAAAAAGCGAGGGGACGGGATCGCTCTTGAAGAATTTCGCGGAATAGACCTCGACGGGAACAGGGCTTTCCAATTTGGAGACTTCCTTCATGGTTCCGGTGATCACCACTTCGCCCAATTCGGAGTTTTCCCGGATCAACCCAAAATTTAGGACCAGGGCATCTCCCGCTTTTAGGGCGACGGTTTTGGTTTGACTTCCATAGCCGATGGAAGAAACAATGACCCTATAGGTGCCGAAGGGAATTTCCTCGATCCGGTACACCCCGGAGCCATCGGTAGTGGAACCCAATTCGGTGCCCTGAAGATGGATGTTCACAAAATCCAGAGGTTTATTGTTTGAAGTTACCTTTCCCGATAGGCTCGCAGTTTGGGAAAACAAAAAATTGCCGATCAACAGGAACGAAAGCATCAAAATGGATTGTTGACATCGATTCATTGTCATTGGTATATAATACAGTGTTTCGTTGAACAAAAATAATAAGTTAGATATATCTAACAAAAATATTATAGATATATATTTCAACAAAAATGAACTGTTTGTGCAATTATTATATTTGCCTTATGAATTCGTTGGTAGAAGAAAATTATCTGAAGACCCTGTTCTTGTTGTCCAATGAACAGGGCAAGGTCAGCGTGAACGACCTTTCCAAGCGCTTGGAACTCAAAATGCCGACGGTTACCAGCATGATGAAAAAATTAGCGGAGAAAAGGCTGGTGCACTATGAAAAATACAAACCTGTTCGCCTGACCGAAAACGGACAAAGGGAGGCGGCGCATATTATCCGAAAACACCGGCTCACCGAAATGTTCCTGGTGGATGTAATGGGTTTCGGTTGGGAGGAGGTCCACGATATAGCCGAACAGATCGAGCACGTAAAATCCCCTGTGTTCTTTGATAAAATGGACCAGATTCTCGGTCACCCCTCCTTTGATCCCCACGGATCTCCGATTCCCGATGTGGAGGGAAACATTCAGGGACCCCAATACCGTTTGCTCAGCGCATGCAAAAAAGGGGAACGGGCAACCTTTATGGCCGTGGCAGATTCTTCGGAGGAGTTTTTAAGATATCTGAACAGCAAGGGACTTTCCCTGGAAACCGAACTGGAAATCCTTTCTGTGGAACCCTTTGACGGGTCGATGACCATATCCTATAGGGACCATGATTCGGAAACCCTGAGCAAGGTGGTGGCCGATAAACTCTTGGTCGTTTAACGGCCAAGGTCCCGGGTCCGCCCACAGTTCATTTACCGTGGAAATCAATTTCCGCAATGGCCGCCTGTTGGTGTCCCCCGGCGATCGAGGAGGATTCGATGCGAAGGAAACGCGTTTTGACCGGGCCGTCAAAATAATGGGTCCGTGGGGTCGGATCGTTGATCAGGTTCCCGAATTCGAATTCCTCCAATACCTTCCAGTTCATTCCGTCATCACCGATCAATATCCTTCCTTTTTCGATCATCCCATTGGAAAAATCAAGCGGGGGGGTATATGAAAAGGCCGTCAGTTCAAAGCTTTTTCCAAGGTCCAATTCCAAATGGTGCCTGGCTCCGGTTTCCCTGGATATCCAATGGGTGTCCGGATTTCCATCCACCGCCAGGTTTGTCGGATGGTCGGGAACATCCGAATCCCCTCCAAGGACGTTCCAACTTCCTTTGGGAATTCCCAGTCGCCTTTCAGCCGTACTTCCCTTTTGATTTCCCTGGAATGCCACGGCCTTCAGGGTTCCGGATTCCATTTCAAAAGGACCAGTGTAGGGTTGGGAAGAGGCATTGGGTTCACTCCCGTCCGTGCTGTAATATATTTCCAAATCGCCGCTTAGGTTGCTTGCGGCATCCTCCCCATGGGGTTTCCAATCAAAGTCGTATTGAAGGGGTTCGATATATACCGACCCATTTGCATTCCTGCCCAAGCGAAGTTGTGGCGGCCTGGGTCTGTAATAGTGCGCGGATATATTTGCCAAGGCGGGGATGGCACGGGAAGCCGTGATGTTGAGCCTGAACCTGTCCGAAGTCACAGGGGGAAAGCGCAGAATGCGCTTATGGCCAATATTGGTCGCCCTGGCCAGGCTTTGCCAGTCCCCATCCACCCAGGCTTCCAAAAGGTGTTCCTCCACCCGTTCCCCATGGGTGGCAATGGCCTCCTGCAGCACCAATCTGTTGATGGTCATCGGCACTTCCGTTCGAATTTCAATGCCCTCTCCTTCCGCCAACAACACAAAGGTTCCGGGGTCATGGTCCAAGACTTGCTCGGGACCGCTCGCATCTTCGAAGAGATCGGTCCCATAGGTTTCCCCTATGCGCCGCCCCACTTCCTCGAGTACTGCCACATCCCGGTTTGAAAACCTCCCCTGTCGATCGGGGGGAATGTTGAGCAGGAAAATGGAGTTTCCCCCGACGGAGCGTTCATATATATCGAATACATCATCGGCGCTGCGTACCTTCTGCCGGGTCTCGTCCCGATAGAACCAACCTTCCCGGATCGAGGTATTGGTCTCGGCGGGTTGGTAGTGCAGATAGTTGGCCCCATACAGTTTTTCCCTACTTCCCAAGTCCCCTTCGGTAAGGTCCGCAAAGCTTTTCATGCCATGGGGGTCCTGGGAATAGGGGATCACGTTCCATTCCGTGTCCCTGGTCCCCCCGGCCTCGTTTCCGCACCAACGGATGTCCTGTTTGCCAAAGATCACGGCCTTGGGGGCCAAGGCGGTTATGAGTTCCTTCCAGGCCAGGTAGTTGTACTGTTGGTTCCCTTTGCGTTTGGGGTGGGCACCGTCGAACCACACCTCATGGATGGGTCCGTACTCGGTCAAGAGTTCAAAGAGCTGGTTCAAAAAATATTCATTGTAGTCGTCCACTTGGAAGGTGAAACGCTTCCCGTTGGCAAAGGGCCTTCCAGCGACCTCCCTGGGGATGGTCCGCTCCTTGTAGGGGCTGAGATTCCCATAAAGCCCCTCGGGATGTTCGATTTGATAAAGATCGGCAGGGGACAGATAGACCCCGAGTTTAAGGCCGTATTTTTGGCAGGACTTTGACAAATCCCTTAGGATGTCCCCTTTTCCACCTTGAAAGTCCGTGGACATGATCCCATGCCGGGTATATCGACTTTGCCACAAAACAAACCCATCGTGGTGCTTAACCGTGAGGATGACCATCTTCATTCCCGCATCCTTCATAGCCTCGCACCATTGGTCGGTATCGAGCTCCCTTAGTTCGAACACCCTTGGGTCTTCCATCCCATTGCCCCATTCCATCCGGGTGAAGGTATTGGGTCCGAAATGGACAAAGGCGATGAATTCGTTCTTCAGGGCATCGTATTGATTTTCCGTTGGTACCACATGGGCGGCCTTGAGCAGGATGG
>CALDPL010000339.1 GCA_937911965.1 uncultured Allomuricauda sp.
GGGGTAGAGCAGTAGGTAGCTCGTCGGGCTCATAACCCGAAGGTCGCTGGTTCGAGTCCAGTCCCCGCTACCAAGAAAGCCATCAACCAGAAGTTGATGGCTTTTTCTTTGCGAAAAAGCCAAGGCCCGACTTGGACTTTAAAGCAAGGAAAAATACAACACCATGAGCTGCATTTTGGTGGTCTTCATTTCGATTAATCTTTTTGGCCGATACCGGGGACAAGGAGGATAATCCAGTCCCTGATGCCAATAAAATCAAGAGCTCCGAGAGATTGGGGGTCTTTCTTTTTTGCAATAAGTTCATAATATAGGATTTTCAACCTACTGGATTACAATAATTTATTTTTTGGAGGGCATTGGGATCAATCTCCATTTGGATTTAGAAATACCTTTAGTGGCCAATATGATTTTTAACTCTCCATAGATTTTATGGGCAAAGCATAATTTTTTGGCAGACCA
The DNA here is from genome assembly GCA_937911965.1 of uncultured Allomuricauda sp. GTDB lineage: Bacteria > Bacteroidota > Bacteroidia > Flavobacteriales > Flavobacteriaceae > Flagellimonas. The sequence continues at coordinate 460 of CALDPL010000339.1, forward strand.
AACGTAGAGCTGTCAACTGAAATGAATATAAAAATGGGAATGTCTTATTAAAAAAAGAGTGTTTTATTGTAGTGTCAGGATTATTATTTAAATATATGCATGTATTTTTAAATAAGAAATATTTTATTTAAATTTGATTACTGAATTTTAAATAAGGAAGCGTTTTATTTAAAACACCAACATACATTCAATTCCAATGAAAGATTTCAAAGCAGGAACCTATATTAACCAAGGATATTACAGAAGCTTTCAGCCTACTGAACTGAACAGGCAATGGCTATTGGATGATATGGAGATACAACAATTACTGTCCCAAGCCGACCGACAGATGGGGCGTTTGGATATGTATTCCGAATATGTCCCAAATATCAAATTGTTCATAAGTATGCACGTAGCCAAGGAAGCTACACAGAGCAGCAAGATTGAGGGTACACAAACCAATATAGAAGATGCTTTTTTGGATAAAGAAGATTTGGGAGTTGAGCGAAGGGACGATTGGGTAGAGGTTCATAATTATATTGAAGCTATGAACAAAGCTATTCAGAAACTCCACGATTTACCTTTTTCATCTCGGCTAATCCGTGATACGCACCGCATATTATTGCAAAGTGTCCGTGGAGAACATAAATTGCCCGGCGAATTTCGAACCAGTCAAAATTGGATAGGTGGTGCCAGTATAAATGATGCAACTTTTATACCTCCTGTACATACTTCTGTGCCGGGGTTGATGAATGATTTGGAGAAATTCACTCATAACGATGAATACTTTTTCCCTGATTTGTTAAAGATAGCATTGATACATTACCAGTTTGAGACCATTCACCCTTTCTTGGATGGAAATGGTCGTGTAGGGCGTTTATTGATTACGCTTTACCTGGTAGATAAAGGAATCCTTAAAAAACCTATTTTATATTTATCGGATTTTTTTGAACGCAATCGAGGATTATATTATGATAATTTAATGCGCGTTCGTACGCATAGTGATATAAAACAATGGTTGAAGTTTTTTTTGGTAGGCATCATAGAAACAGCGAAAAGTGGCATTGCCACATTCGATGCCATATTAAAATTGAAAAAAGAAAAAGAAGAATTAATACAAAAGAACAGCACACGAAGCCACCATTTACTCAACATATTGGACCATTTATATCAACGCCCCATCATCAACGCCCAACAGGTGGTGGAATTTACAGGCATATCAACGCCAACTGCCTACAAAATTATCGATGAAATGGAGCAGTATGAAATACTAAAGGAAATGACCGGTGGTAAAAGAGGACAAAAATTTATGTTCGAACCTTATATCAAATTATTCTAATGGCAATTATCCGACATAAACGCACTCAATTTGTCAAAATATGCGCAGTTGGAATTTTTTAAGCCTGCTGCCGAACACGGTATAAAACAATAACCACATTTATAAAATTGAAGGCTCAATTCAGCTGGATTCTGGATTTAATAAGATTGATGTTGGTTTTGGTCACCCCGTGATTTGTCGCCAAGGTTTCCCATTGCCGCAGTGCGTGTTTGGTCTGTTCGATGAATTCATCAATTTCAGCTCGCTTTATATTGGCCTCTTGGCCCAACCTCATCAAATGATCAATGGTGGGCGACTGTCCCTCGCCCATAACCATGGTACTTTGTTGCCCTCCCGGACCGGATGAAAAAGTCAAATCGTAGGCAGGGGAATGTTTCCATTGGCCCATACCATCCATTAGAAATGAAAAATTCTTTCCGTGATCATCACGGTTGTGGGAAAGTACATTGAAGACGGCAAGACGATACATTTTTTCAACTTCACGTATATCCTTGGTAAGAAAACCCGTAAGTGCGATCAAATCCTCATAGTCCAATGAGGGAGTTCTAAAATCCGAATGCAATAGTCCCCCCGCCGTATGCATGTGAATTCTTTGATTGCCCATTCTGTCAAAGCGCTGTGTGGCAAAATACCCAGCTCCTTTCGTGGCTTCAAATAAATGTACCGGCATCATTTCAATACCAGCCTGCTTGGCCATCAATGCATAGACATACTCAATGGCACCGGCGTCGACCCCGTCCGAACTATTGGCGAATTTCCCCAGCCAATGTTCATAATCGTCCTGCAAGGAAAACGTTCCGGAAACAATATGATCTTTTGTTTTGTTTAAACCGATTAGTGCCTTGGGACGCGCTCCGGCAGATGACCCGTTTAAATCAATCAATTCTTTTAAAACCTCACTCGACTCCCCATCCAATATCTCTTGTGTGCTTTGGGACAATTCATCCAGATCGATCTCGTTTTGCCCATCTCCCAACTTGTTATTATCGGGCTCGTAAACAAGTGCGCCGAGTCCTCGAACACCAATATGTGCCAAACGGTCCAAAGGTGAAAAGTCCTCTGACATCATATTTTGGCTTCTTAGATATCGATCAAAAAGCAGCCTTCCCCAACCGTCTGGAAGGCTATCATTGAAAACACCGGGCAACCCCTCAAATGGACGGTATTCAAATGTATGCAAGCCTGGATTCAAAGGAAGTTTTAGGGGTGATATTTCCAACCCACGACCTAAAAAATCTTGATCATATTCAAAATAAATCCGATAATCCCGTATAGCCAAACGTCCTACGGATATAATTTCCCCGTCAAAATCCAACCCTACCCTTAGTTCGTTTATAGAAATGAAATTTTTCATTTACGCCACCCTCTTTTAGGTTTTTTATCCTCCTTCTCCCTCAAAACGTCATCTATGGTCGAGAAGTTATTTCCCAGGGGTTTTGTTGCTTCGATAAGGTTTTCCATACATCCAAGAGCCATGGACAACTTGATAAAAGACTCCAGGGAGAGCACGCCTTTTTGCTCAAATTTACGCAAGGAAGAAAGGGGCACCCCCGAACGTTTGGAAAGACCCTCCTGGGTCAGCCCTTGTTCAAGACGCAAATCCCTCATATTCCGAGCAATTTCTTTTTGGGCATTTAAAGACGAGATAAGTAACACTATAATAATGTTTATGTACAAATATAGTATTTTTTTATCATTATAGTGTTAGTTATAATATATATTAAATGCCATTCGGAAAGCGGGTTCACGATAATCGAAATGGAGATTCAAGGATATCAATTTGCTGCGTCAGAAAATTGATTCGCCATTGATTCAACCCTTTGATGAATTTAATGTTTAGATTTACAAAAATCATTGGATCCAATGAAGATTGTATTTCTGGTATTACTAGCTGCATTTTTCGCATCAAAGGGCAAGTCACAGGAGCTAGATTCCATCAAGAAGACCCCTGTTGATGGAGTTGTCGAATTGGGCTTGTTCGAAGAACGAATTTATCAGTTTAAAAACACCAAATTACCTGAATTCCAACTTCTTGATATGAATGGTCAGTTGATCGATTCCAAGGATTACCACGGCAAACCGATGGTAGTGAATTTCTGGTTTTCAAGCTGTGAACCATGCATCGAGGAGCTGCCGGTCCTAAATGCGCTCGCTAAAGAATTTAAGGACCAAATTTCATTTCTTGCAATTACATTTGAGTCGGGGCCGACGGTCCAAAAGTTTCTGGAAAAACGAAAGTTTCAATTCCGGCATTTGGTCGACGCAAAGCAATACATCAAGGAATTCGGTATGTTCGGATATCCCAAGACCTTGGTGATCGATTCGGAGCAAAACATTGTGGAAATCATGAAGATGATGCCCAAACAGGAAGAACTGCCCAAGTCGGTTCGAAGGGAGGAATTTTTCAAGGCACAATTTGAAACCGTATTCAATCGTCTGTTCAATAATTAGATGATCCTCAAAGCAAACCCACGAAACATTAAACTGAATTTTGAATGGTTTTGGAAGTTCCGATTTGTCCTTTGTTTTGGCAATCTCCCCCTAATGTCACAACCACAAAGCCCATTGGTACCCCCTTTTTGGAATCAGCTTGGTCAAAGGTTCCCGTTCAATCAAAAAACTCCAATGCATTCCAACCAGATTGGTTATTTTTAACGGCAACACCAACTATCGAAATCGATGAACGCAGCACAAACCAAAACATCCCCAAATTTGCAATTGCTGATTCTAAGCTTAATTCTGGTCATGGTCCCGGAAATGGGAATGGGCCAAAGCAAGGGATTCCAAGGGAACTCCCCACTGTTTTCAGAGTTTGTCTACAGTGGAAACGATAGGATATATGAGGATCACCCCTTGGCAGGGGATGAATTTTACAATCCCATCCTACAGGGATGCTATCCCGATCCGGCCATCACCCGAAAGGGCGATGACTATTATATGGTGTGCTCTTCCTTTGCCATGGTCCCCGGGGTGCCGATCTTTCACTCCAGGGATTTGGTGAACTGGACCCAGATCGGTCATGTCCTGGATAGAGGCTCACAACTGAAAGTGGAAGAGGTCGGAATCAGCGAGGGAATCTATGCGCCGGGAATCACTTACAATCCCCATAACGACACCTTCTATATGATCACCACCCATATTGGAGGTGGGCTTGGAAACATAATCGTTAAGTCCAAGGACCCCTGGAAGGGTTGGAGCGATCCCATAAAATTGGACTTCAATGGAATAGATCCCTCCCTTTTCATTGACGATGATGGAAAGGCCTATGTGGTGCACAACGATGCCCCGGACCCGGGCAAGGAACTCTATGATGGGCATAGGGTCATCAAGGTCTGGGAATATGACCTGGAACGGGACCGGGTAATTCCAAATACGGATAAAATCATTGTGGACGGTGGGGTCGACCTCTCCCAAAAACCCATTTGGATCGAGGCACCCCACCTCTATAAAAAGGACGGAAGTTATTATCTGATGTGTGCCGAGGGCGGCACCGGGGACTGGCACAGTGAGGTCATTTTTAAAAGTGACGGTCCAAAAGGCCCCTTTGTCCCCGCAGCAAACAACCCCATATTGACCCAACGTTATTTTCCAAAGGACCGGCCCAACAAAGTGGATTGGGCGGGCCATGCCGATATCATCGAGGGACCCGATGGAAAACATTATGGGGTATTTCTCGGGGTACGTCCCAATGAAAGCGATCGGGTGAACACCGGCAGGGAGACCTTTATATTGCCCGTGGATTGGTCGGGGGAATTCCCGGTTTTTGAAAACGGGCTGGTTCCCATGGAACCCAAATTGAAGATGCCCAAAGAGGTCGAGAACAGGACCGGAAAGGACGGGTACTTTCCCAATGGCAATTTCACCTTTGCGGACGATTTTACCTCCAATACACTGGATCCCCGTTGGATCGGCCTGAGAGGTCCGTGTGAAGCCTTTGTCGAACCCACAAAAAAGGGCCTGAAAATCCATCCCTTCCCCGTCAACATCAAAGAGGCCAAACCAACCTCCACCCTCTTTCACAGGCAGCAGCACAACAGCTTTACCCTTACGGCCACCATGGACTACAGGCCAAGCTCCCAAAACGATCTGGCCGGCCTGGTCGCCCTTCAGAACGAAGGTTCCAATTATGTGTTCGGATTGACCAAAAAGGGGAAGGATCACTTTATGGTCTTGGAAAAAAACAAATGGCCCAATCGACAGGGCACCATAATTTCAGAACTCATCGAAAGCGTCAAAATCGAATTGAGCGGTCCCGTGCGACTTAAAATCACCGCAAAGGGCGATGCCTATGAATTCTCATATGCCCTAGGTGAAAAAGGATTTGTGCCCCTGGGCGGCACCGTATCGGGAGATATTCTGTCCACCAATGTGGCCGGTGGCTTTACAGGCTGTTTGTTGGGCCTGTACGCCACCGCCGCCAACGACATTCGGCCCGAGTGACCTTGAATTCCCTTCCATAAAAAATGTGTGGTCAAAAGGAGATGCATTGAATTTTTGTGCCGAGATTTGCATCTTTAAAAACCCCTGGTATCTTATTGGCCTTCGGGTCCGATCGAACCCCCATGAAATGTCCCATTTGACCCCCAAACACCTTGTATTGGCCCTGATGACCGTTATCATCTGGGGAAGCAACTTCATTGCCATTTTCGTTGCCCTCGAAGAGCTTCCCCCCTTTCTTTTTGTGGCCGTCCGCTTGGGATTGTCCGCCTTGCCCTTTGCCCTGTTCCTGCCCAGGCCCAAAGGCCCCATAAAGCACATCATCGGATATGGGTTGTTCAATTACGCCCTGCAGTTTGGCCTCCTCTTCAGCGGGATCCATCTCGGGCTGTCCCCGGGACTGGCCTCCCTGGTGCTCCAGGTTCAGGTATTCTTCTCCATTGGGTTGGCCTTCTTTCTTTTTAGGGACCGACCCAGCCCCATGAAAATCTTTGGGTCCCTGATATCCTTTGTCGGAATCGCCCTGGTAGCTTCCAACATCAATGGCAATGCCACCTTGCTCGGACTTGTCCTGACCTTGCTTGCGGCCCTTTCCTGGGCCCTGGGAAACATATTCGTAAAAAAGGTAAACTCCGAATCCGCCCTGTCCCTTGTGGTATGGGGCAACCTTGTCGCCTTCCCCTTTATGCTTGCGACCTCCTTCTTTATTGACGGTCCGTCCACAATGTTGGGTTCCCTGCAAAATATATCCTGGCAGGCCATGGCCTCGGTGGCCTTTGTCGTTTATGTTTCCACCCACCTGGGATATGGCATGTGGAGCTTTCTGATGAAGACCTATTCCACCTCCACTGTGGTCCCCTTCACCCTATTGATCCCCGTGGTGGGACTCATGAGTTCCGCCCTGTTCCTGGGAGAGGAATTGAGCCCTTGGAAACTGTGGGCCTCCCTCCTGATCATGGCAGGGCTGATCTTCAATTTGCTCGAAAAGCAGGTTTGGCTCCTATGGGGAAACATCAGGACCAAAAGGAGAATTTAGTCCCCTAACGGCCAAGGGACCGGGAACGGACCTTAGGGTCAACAGGAAAAGAACAATCCCTTTCCAGATTATCCCTTGATTTCAGTATCCTACAAAAAAAGGCTAAAGCCAAGACTTCCGTAGAAGTTCCTGCCATTGCCCGGATAAAAGTAACGGGGGGGATTGCTCCCGAATCCGACCGCATTGATCAGGACCGAGGCTGCGTAATTGGTATCAAAAATATTGTTGATCCCCGCGCCGAAACTCAACTTGAGCTTCGCACCCAAGGGGAGGGAAGACCTGGCTGATAGGTTGAGGATGTTATGGGCATTACTATAGGCCGTATTGGCATCGGTCAGGGGGATTTTATCCACAAATTGATGGGTCAGGTGCAGGGAGCCCAATCCCGAATGCTCAAGATCCATCCCTGAACTCAGCCTATGCTTGGGGACCCCGGTCAGGGGATTGCCGCTGTGGTCAAGTTCCCCATCCCGGAAATCCACAAATTTATGATCGTTCAAGGTATAGGACATATAGGGGAGCACAGAAAGGGTATTTGAAAGGACAATCCGGTACCTGGCCTCCAGTTCAAGGCCTTGATGCCTTGTTTTTCCGGCATTTCTGCCAATATATTGATCATCCCCGACTCGTTGGGCCACCAAAAGGTCCTTGATGTGCATCAGGTACAGGGTTCCCTCCACCCTCAAGGCTCCATTCAATAGATCAAAGGCCACGCCCGCCTCATAGCTCATTCCCTTCTCCTGTTCGATATACGGGTTCACCACCCCTTCGGGGTTCAGGGTCTCTTCCAGCCCGGGATTGGAAAAACCACGGCTTGCACTGACAAACATATGTCCGGTTTTCAATGGATGTCGCAACTGCAGGCTGGGAGATGCTATGGGACTGAAATCCCGTTTGGCCGACTTGTTTGCTTCCCCCGTATTGAATCGATCCCTATAATCGTATTTCGTTTTGTTCAAATTGACCCCCACTTGGGCGGAGAGCTTCCCCGCCAATGGAAATTCATAGCTCCCAAAAAGATTGAACTGATTGCGATGCTCAATGTTTTTGCTCAATCGCTCCCCCTCCAGACTCCCCTGACCCTCATTGTCTTGGTATAAGTTTTCTATGGTTCCCCAATGGTAACGGTCCCTGTAGAGTTCCCCTCCCAGGGCAAACCGTCCCTTGAGAAACTTCCCATTGAACACCGTTCTGGCCCCATACCCGTTGGTGAACTCATCCAGGATATTGAAGGGCCTGGGCTCATAATGGTCCAGGTAGGTATAAAATATGCTGCTGCTGTTGCGCAGTGACCCCTTAAAATTGTGGGAATAGGTCAATCCCGCCAAAGTGTATTTGTTGGCCTCATACCCCTGGGCCGCCAGCCAATTGGCATCCGCCTTGGTCGGATCGTGCTCCAAATCGTCCCGGTTCAGGGAGCTGGGAATTTGTGCCACATAATCGATATGATTCAGCAAAAGGTCCAATTTGCCATGGTCCCCCAGGCGAATGGAGCTGGTGAGCAACAGCCCGTCCTTTTCAAATTTGTTGTTTTCCCGGTATCCCTCGGTCTGCAAGCGGTTATACCCAAGGCTTATATTGAAGTTCCCATCGGAATGCCGAAAGGCCATATTGTCCTTGAACATGCCATAGGAGCCCAGGGTGGCGTTGTTCACAAAATAGGTGCCCCCGACCTCAGGGATCTTGGTGTTCAATATAATGGCCCCGCCCAAATTGGTTCCATGTGCGGTTCCCTTGGGCCCCTTGATCACTTCAATGCCCTCCAAGTTTTCCAGATCGTATGCCTCCAATTCCGAAAATCCCGTTCCATTGGTTACCGGAATATTGTTGAAGTACATCCTGAGTTTATCGGTACCGTATAAGGTTCTTGCCCCTATGCCCCGGATGGTGATCCTATTGGTGTTCATGGTCCCCGAGAGCAGGTATACCCCCGATATTTGATTGATGGATGAGGCGAGGTCCAAGGGCCCGTTGCGCTGCAGGTCTTTAACGGCCAGCAAGCTCGAGGGGGTCAATCCCAAGGCCTGTTTGACCGTTCCCCTTTCGGTAAGGACGACCTCCCCCAAATTCGTTATGGAGTCCCTGTCCCTTTGTTGGGCATGGAACAGGTTGGGGAGAGCCAAAAAAATCAAGGTCAAAGGCAAAAATCTCATGGATCGATCATTATTTGGTTCAGGATTTGGTGATGGAAGATACAAAGATAGGTACCTTGCAGGTCATCACGGCATCAAAACCTATCCTGGGCAAACCTTTCATCCAGAGGTGGGCGACACGGCCTGGTTTCCGGACAGGCCTCATCCAGGCACAAAAGGTGGGGGAAGTTTTGTCCAATACATAATCAAAAAAAGCAAAACCATGAAACATACCTTTGCATTGCTTATCTTGGTCTTGGTTGGCTGCTTTTCATGCCAACCCAAGGCCGAAGCGCCAACGGAACCCGAAAACCATACCACAATGCCAACAACACAGGATCCCGAATACGATCCCGAGGCCAAATTAAAGGAATTGGGCATTGCCCTGAGCGAGCCCTCCTCCCCTGTGGCCAACTATGTCAATGCCGTTCGCGTCGGCAATACGCTCTACCTCTCCGGCAAGGGCCCGCTCAAGGGCGATGGGGAGAATATTACGGGCAAGGTGGGCACGGACCTCAGCATCGAGGAAGGCTACCAAGCAGCCAGGATCACGGGAATCAACCAACTCTCCGTCCTCAAAGCGGAACTGGGCAATCTCAATCGGGTCAAACGAATCGTAAAGGTTCTGGGCATGGTCAATGCCGCCCCTGAATTTACGGACCAGCCCAAGGTCGCTTCGTCCAGGCGGCGGGCGACTTCGAGGCGATCCCGGCTGTGATCAACGGCTGTTCGGACCTGATGGTGGAGGTGTTCGGCCAGCGGGGCAAACACGCCCGATCTGCAGTGGGCATGGGATCCCTTCCCGGCAATATAGCCGTAGAAGTGGAAATGATCGTCGAGATCGAGGAGTGATCTAGTAATGACCCAGGGGCCAAAAGGAGGGGGATGGGAACTACCGACCTTCTTTCAGGAGTTCATCGGGTGATGCGCCTGTCAATGGCCCGCTTTAATTGACTTACCAAGGGTTCAATCCAAGCAGCTTCTTGCCCAGTTCGGACAATTCCGCGATGGGGTACTTTTGTTCTCGCTTCAGGGGATCCCCGGGATAGGCGTCATCCTGTGGGGCCAAACGGTCATGCCAGGCATTGACCCTCCACTGTCTAAGTTCTTGATGGTCCCAATCCGCCGGTATCATGGTAATATATTGAGCAAGCCGTACCTTGTCACTGTGATTGGGACGGATGCCATGGGGTTGTGAACTGTTAAAGATCATCAAATCCCCGGCCTCCATCTTTACCTTGGTGGGCGAAAAGCCGGTAATGTCCGGTTTAAAGCGATTTCTGTCCTTGGGCTGGCCCAGCTTCCAAGTGTCATAGGTCCTGTAAAGTTCAGGGATACATTGAAATCCTCCCATATTGGGATCCCTCTGATCGACCAGGGCCAATACCCCCTGTACGTATTGTGGTTTGGTTTCCGGGTCGTAATCCCAATGGATGAACCCTTTGTACTCGTGCCCGGGCCGTACCGGGAAGTTCATGTTTGCCCGATCGATGCTCACCCATAGTTTTTCGGTGCCCCAAATATCGGCGAAAGCTTGATGGATCCGCTCATTTTGGCGGTTGTTCCAGAGAATTTGATTGTTGTAGACCTCCACCATGCCGGAATTGTTCAGTTCCTTCAATTTATGATGGGTATCCGCGGTCTTGTACCAGGTTTCGGGGTCCTCGGGATCCTTGCATTCATAGTCCCAAAGAAAGGCAGCGCTCTTGGCGGCCTGTTCTCTCGAAATTGCATTTTTAACGATCACATAGCCGTTGTCTTTCCAAAACCTCCAATCTTCTTCTGACAACACCCGCAAAGGTTCGCCTTTGGAGCGATCCGATAGTTTGGGTCTGTTCCTGGTTCTCAATGAAGGGTCTCCGGGCATGGCCTGTACTTCCTTTTTTGCAAGGGTTTCCATATCGTTTTTGTTTTAAGGTTAATGTGTTCCCATTCTTCTATCGGGACAAAATTGGGAATATGGGACAGCTTTTGGTTTAACCCCACTACCCATTTCTTGCTCTGTATTGACAACTATTGCTAATTTTGGATGTAATTGCTCATAATTTAGTGATATGAAAATCATAAAGGAAGAAATTGTCATTGACCCGATGCGTTCCTTCAAAATCTTTTCGCCCAGACTCAGGAATTACTTTTATTGGCATTATCATCCTGAAATTGAATTGGTTTTTGTAGAGGCCACCCACGGAATACGACATGTGGGAAAAAACATTTCAGATTTTGTCGGGAGCGACCTGGTCCTAATCGGCCCCAATGTACCCCATCTCAATTTTGACTATGGAATCCAGACGGACTACCATCAAATTGTGGTACAGTTCCATGAGGACTTCCTTGAAAACAACATAGTCCACGTACCGGAATTCAGAACCATGGCCACTTTAATGAAGGAGGCCTCTCTGGGCCTGTCCTTCTACGGTAAGACCAAGGAAAGGGTAGTGAGTAAATTGAAGGATATCAATCGGAAAGACCGCTTTTCTTCTCTTATGGACCTTATGGGGATCTTGCAAGTCCTGGCAAACTCCCCTGAGGTTGAACGACTCAACCGGGAAGATACCAGTGTGAAATTCTACCTGAAGGACAAGGTAAGA
>CALDPL010000340.1 GCA_937911965.1 uncultured Allomuricauda sp.
GTTATGCACAGGCCACCAAATATGCCAAAGGGGCCATCATCGGTTCGGCCTTCATCAAGCAATTGACCGAAAAGGGGTTGGGGGGAATCCCGGCCTTTTTGCAACAAATTCGTTAATTTTCATGGCTCAAAACCAAGATTGCATTTCATGAAAAAAATTCTGTTCCCCCTTTTTCTTTGCCTTGCCCCCTATCTTTTTGCACAGAATGAAATTGAAGTAAAGTCCCAGGTCGCCGACGCCATTGGCGAGCTCCGGGAATTTGTCGCCATCCCCAACGATGCCCTGGACGGGGATGATATGTACCGGAACCTCATGTGGCTGAAACGAAAGTTCGGGGAGCGGAATTTCAACACCGCGGAACTCTCCACCGATAACCTTCCGCTCTTTTTTGCGGCCACCCCCGTGAACAATGAAAAGCCCACCGTTTTGATCTATATGCATTTTGACGGCCAGTCGGTGGACCCGTCCCAATGGGAACAGGAAGACCCCTACAAAGTTGTCCTCAAGGCCCCTGAAGGCAATGGATTCAAAGCGCTGTCCTTTGGGGAAATGGGCGATGACATAGATTACGACTGGAGGCTCTTCGGCCGTTCCACCTCGGATGCCAAGGGACCCATCGTGGCCTTTTTGAACGCCATGGACCTATTGCAAAAAGATGGAAAGGAGATCCCGTTCAACATCAAGCTGCTCCTGGATGGGGAAGAGGAAAAGGGAAGTGTCCCCCTGGCCGGGGCCGTGGACCGTTACCGGGAGCTGTTGCAGGCCGACTTTTTAATGATCGTGGATGGCCCCTTGCATTCCTCCGGGGCCCCCACCCTGGTCTATGGATGTCGGGGAATCACCTCCCTGGAGCTGACCGTCCACGGTGCAAGCAGACCTCTTCACAGCGGCCATTATGGCAACTATGCCCCAAATCCGGCATTCCAACTGGCCCATTTGTTGACCGGCATGAAGGATGCCGATGGACGGGTGACCATCCCGGGATATTACCAGGGGATCGTTTTGGATTCCACGGACTTGGCCATGCTGGGAAGCGTTCCCCACAATGCCGTGGAAATCGGGGAACAACTGCAGTTCAGGAGCCCTGAAAAAGTGGGCGGTTCCCTTCAGGAGTCCCTACAATATCCCTCACTGAACATCCGGGGCCTCCAATCCGCCTGGGTCGGGGAAAGGGCCAGGACCATCATCCCGGCTACCGCAACGGCTTCCCTGGACCTGCGATTGGTCATGGAAACCGATGGGGAACATTTGAAGAATTTGGTAAGGGAGCATATCGAAAAACAGGGATTTACGGTCTTGGACCATGTTCCAAGCAAGGAGGAGCGTCTGGCCCATGACAAGATCGTCACCCTGGAGCAGGGCACAGTGACCCCGGCCTTCCGCACCGATCCACAGAATCCCTATGGCAAATTCCTGCTCCAGAACCTGAGCGCAACCTTTGACCGGGAGGTCGTACAGATCCGTACCATGGGAGGGACCGTCCCCACGGCGCATCTCGTCCGTGCCCTGGACATCCCCGCCCTGATCGTCCCCATGGTCAACCACGACAACAACCAGCATGCTCCAAACGAGAACATAAGGATCGGACAATTGGCCTATGGGATCAAAATGTTCCACGGCATCCTCTCTTCTACCCCCAACCCGTAGATTTCATCTCTTTTATGGGGGGGGAAGAACAGGGAAGCAGGTTTGGGAATTCTTGACCATGATCAGCCTTGGAAAAATGCTTGATATTGCAACACCCTAAAGTCCAAGGTACTGAAACTGGGATTCTGTGCCTTGAGTTCCTTATAGGCCATTAGACTGCCCACCGCACGGTTCGCGGCCCCCGAAGGGGCGGTCAGGGAAACGGTCCGTATCAAACGAGTTTTTTCCTTTGGGTTTGATGGGTCTGAAAGTCCAAACTGATGGATCCTGGGAACTTCGGGGGAAACCACCTGAAATTCCAGGCCCTTTTCCTTGAGCTGCCTTCTAAAAAAATACTCCGGGCCGTTCTTGCTGTTGCCCCCCATGAACAAAAGGGTGTCCACATTTCCATATTCCAAAAGAGGCCCGACCAGATCCCGAAGAACCACCCCTTGCATCCCAAGGTCCGAAGCATCTACCTTTACCCTTTGGGCGGATTCCACAATATCAAAGACCCCGATGCCCCGGGAAATCAAAAAATTCTTTCGCTGTGCTATGGCTTCAATGGAATTTTCATAGATCAGGCCCAAATCAAAGATACGGTCCAGGATGGGCCAGAGCATTCCATTGCAGCTCCCATAGCAGAAATCCACATCGTTTTTCCTGAGCTCCCCGGTGGTAAAACGCGGCGGGGGCAGGGTTCCCACGATAAGCTTGGTAGCTCCTGGGAACAGAAAGGGTTCATAGGGGTGCACATGTTCGAACATAGGGACGGTCCCTCGGCCTGTCAGGCCGAATTTCTACTGGCATTGATGTTCCCATATAGGGAACGGGTCACTATTTTCTCGTAGAGTTCCCTGTACTTTGAATCCTGGGTGATGTGGTAAAGCGCGTTCTGTTGGATCACCAACAATGGCAGGACGATCCGTTCCCTGATCTTGACCGATTCCCTGGAAACCTCTTCATCTTCCATGAGCACCTTGAGTCCTGAAATCTGCAACAGCATCTTTTTGGACAATTGGTACTCATCGTGGAGGATGTTCCAAAACTCCCCGTATTCGGGGTCTTCCCTCATATAGGAGGTCAGCTCAAAGTTGGTCTTGGCCAGGGACATCATGCTGTTGAGCATCAAAGCCTTGAAAAAGGGCACTTCCTTGTACAGTTTCTTCACCTCGGAAAGCCTCCCTTCCTGCTTCAATTGTTGCAGGGCCGATCCCAGGCCAAAATATCCGGGCACGTTCTGCTTGAGCTGGCTCCAAGATCCCACAAAGGAAATGGCCCGTAGGTCCGACAGGGTGAGCTTTTCCTTATTGCCCCGTTTTCCGGGCCTGCTGCCAATATTGGCCTTGGTATAATACTTCAGGGTACTCCTGTGCTCCAGATAGGGAATGAACTTTTCGTGCTGTTTGAGGGCGTCGTACTTCTCAAAACTCAGTTGGGAGAGTTCCTCGATCAGGCCCCTCTGGGGCTTGGAGATCAGCAGTTCCTTCCCGAAGATGTTGTTGCTGAGCCCTGCGGTGAGCAATTGCTCGGAATTGTGCTTGAACTGTTCCTTGGTCCCATAGGTACTGGTAATGGTCTGTCCCTGAATGGTGAGCTGGATCTCGTGGTTGGCCACCTCCTTGGTCTGGGCAGAATAGAACCTGTGGGTCTTGCCCCCTCCCCGGGCCGGGGGGATGGGGACGTCTTCCCCGGTCGCCCGGCGGAGGAAGTAGGCCCGAT
>CALDPL010000341.1 GCA_937911965.1 uncultured Allomuricauda sp.
GGGCAGTGGTTCCTACCAATACCGTCTGAATACCTATGACGCTACCGGAAGTACGATCGTAACCACTTCAGGGGCCCAGAGCAAGCCTACCTTCAACGGTCTTGGAGCGGGTACCTACAGCATTACGGTGAGCGATGGCTGGTCCTGTGATGTGACCACCCCCTTGGTGACCATTACCGAGCCCGTGGAGGTCTTTGCCAATCTGATGCAGGTGACCGCCATGAGCTGTACCGATGATGCGGAAATCCTATTGACCGCTTCGGGCGGTACGGGACCCTATTCCTATAGCGTGGACGGAGTGACCTATCTGCCCATGGCCGGTGGAGACACCCAGAGCTTTGATGTGCTGGTCGGAACCTACCAGTACTATGTGCGGGATGCCAACGGTTGTGATGCGAACATTTCCAACCAGATCGCCATTGATCCGGTACCGGACCTGGTATTGGCCATAGATGAATCCGCTGCCATGATCAACTGTATGGGCGAGGCCACGGCTTCGATCCGTGCCACGGCCTTTGGAGGACTTGGCAACTACAGCTATGAGCTCTACGGGGATGCGCTGTTCACCCAATTGCTTGTCGGGCCACAGCCCAGGGGCACCTTCAGTGCCTTGGCCGCCGGGGAATACTATATCCGGGTGACCAGTGGGGATTGTGTGGAGGAATCCAATGTGATCGTCATTGAGGATCCGCTGCCCTTGGAGGTGATTACGGAAGATAGCACCGATGTAAGCTGTTACGGCCTATCCGATGGAAGTATCAATGTTGAGGTAATCGGTGGTACCGGAGAAATTCTCTATGCCATATCCCCAAATCTGAACCAGTTCGATACACAGAACAGCTTTACAGGCCTTGCTGCCGGCATCTATGATGTGGTGGCCCAGGATGTGAACGGATGTTTCATCACCTTCCAATTCGAGATTGGACAGCCCGATCCCTTGGAGGCTACGGCTGACAATATTTTACATGAGGTCTGCTATGAAAGTGCGGACGGTTCCTTTGAACTGATGGTCAGTGGGGGCACTGCTCCTTATTCGACCTCCTTGGATTCCAATGCCTCTGCGGATTTTGTTCCAGGACAGTTCATTTTCCAGAACCTTTCCGCAGGTACCCATGTGGTCTTTGTGCGGGATGCCCAGGGTTGTGAGACCAACCTCTTTGTGGAAATCGAGCCCGGGGTGAACCTAGCTGCCACGGTTGTTCCCATGTATGCCTGTACGGGCAATGTCCCCGACAATTCCCTGGATGTGGTCTTTGAAGATCCCGCTGTGGTCACAGAAGTGATGTATGCCCTGGATTCCACGGATCCAAATGCCTTCCAATTGGAGGCCGACTTTGTCAACATGGCCCCCGGGGAACATACATTGCACGTGCTGCACTCCAATGGCTGTATGGTTTCCTATCCCTTCGAGATTGCGGATTACGAGCCCCTTGAATTGGTGTTGGAAAACAACAACATCAACCAGATCACTGCGGTGGCTTCCGGAGGTGTTGAGGAATATACCTTCTATTTTGAGGGTGTGGACCAGGGAAGTGAAACCACCTTCTACATCAACAGGACCGATACCTATACGGTGCGGGTGGTGGATCAGAACGGCTGTGAGATGCTGGCACAGATCTATGTGGAGTTCATCGATCTGGGCATGCCGAGTTTCTTTACCCCGGATGGGGACGGACAGAACGATACTTGGATCCCCGAGAACATCGATGGGTTCCCTGAAGTACTAATTAGAATTTATGATCGTTATGGTAGGGTAGTGGAACAAATGACCCGGGACACCCAGGGTTGGGATGGCAATTATGACGGCAAGCCATTGCCAACAGGGGATTACTGGTACATCGTCCAGATCAACGGAGCGAACGATGACCGGGAATGGGTGGGCCACTTTACACTGTACCGGCAATAAACCTTAACCTACTGACCCCATGCTCAAGAAAATTAAATCCATGGCCGTACTCCTGCTCTTGGCCCTTTCGGTCCAAGGGCAGGAGCTCACCATCCCCCAGCTCTCCCAATATATAGCGGACAATCCCTTTCTGATGTCCCCGACCTATGCCGGGATCGGGGACCATATCAAGGTCCGTTTGAACGGACTGACCCAATGGGTGGGGATCGAGGATGCCCCGGATACCCAGACCTTGGCCGCGGATGCAAGGATGGGGAACCGATCTGGCCTGGGAATGCTGCTCTACAACGACAGCAATGGGGAAACCAAGCAAAGGGGGGCACGGGTGTCCTTTGCCCACCATTTGACCATGGACCGCTACGACGACATCTTTCTGTCCTTCGGAATCTCCTACAACTTCAACCAGTTCAGGATCGATGTGGAGAATTTCAGGGAGAGCAACGGACAATTGCCCACAGACGACAAGGCCACCACCAACCACAATTTTGACCTGGGGGTACTCTATCGCTATGGAAAGTTCTATTTCAGTTTGAACGCTTCCAATGTCTTGAACAAAAGCCTGGAGCGTTTCAATCCGACCTTTGAGCCGAACACCCTCAGGAACTATTACGTCTATACGGGAATGAGCCTTTCAAAGAACAAGAACAGCAAGGTGGAAATAGAGCCCTCCATCTTCTTTCAGTTGTTCGAGAGTGATGGCCGATCGGTGACCGACCTCAATGCGAAGTTCAGGTTCCACGATTTTGAAGACTACTATTATTTGGGGGTCACCTACCGTTTCTTGAACGACCAATGGGGGGAGCCCCTGTACATTGCCCCCATAGCGGGCTTTAAGAAAAGCAATTTTTATTTTGGCTATTCCTATCAGCTGATTACCAATGAAATCCTGGGCTATAGTACCGGTACACACGTATTGACCGTCGGCATGGATCTTTTCCAGGGCCTGAGCAATTGTAGGTGTACCTATTGAAAGTATGGGATTGCCCTAATTTTGCTTTATTTTTGCCCTATCTAATGCACTTTTGTGGGAACCATTAACTTAAGGAACATCAGGATCCATTCCAACCACGGTTGCCTGAGGGAGGAAATGCTCATCGGCAGCGATTATCGGGTGGATCTTGAAATTGTGGCCGACCTTTCCGTTCCGGCGGCCTCAGATCGTCTGGAACAGACCGTGGACTACGTCCATTTGAACACCATCGTAAAGGAGGAAATGGCCATACGCTCCAATCTCCTGGAACATGTGGGCAAACGGATTGCGGATCGTATCTTTTTGGAATTGACCCAGGTACGTGAGGTCGAGGTCGAGGTCTCCAAAATAAACCCCCCTTTGGGCGGGGATGTGGAGCGGGTTTCGGTCAAACTCAATTATACTCGTTGAAAGGCCCTGTCCCCTTTTTGGATTTATTTTTGATTGATTAACTTTGTGAATTGCATTACGGCATTGTGGTCGAATTGGATAGACAAAGTCCCGCAAGGATTTTTATGGTGGTTCGAGTCCACCCGATGCCTCAAAGGTTTTATTTTTCCGAACTTCTCCCTTTATTGGATCGTTCCGATCCGATAATTCATAAAATATTTTTAGCTTTGCGATCCGATTGGCATCGTGGCCGAGTGGCTAGGCGCAGCTCTGCAAAAGCTTGTACAGCGGTTCGAATCCGCTCGATGCCTCAAAGGCCCAACCCTAAGGTTGGGCTTTTTTTTAGCTTATGATTTCAATTCCATCCTGGATATCAAAGCTTTCTTTTGGAAGGAATCCCTTGCTTATCAATACGATGCCACATAGTATCAAGAGGATTCCAAGGCCCTTGCTAATTAGGACGATACGCTCCGGGGTAAGATAGCCCCTGAGTTGTTTGGCCAACAGTATCTTTAGGAGGTCGATCAAAAAATAGACCAGGATCACACTCCCGAAAAACACGGACATCCGCTTTGGATCGTTCTCCAGGGAGGGACCTATCACGATGATGAGCCCCAACCAAAAGGCAAGGACCCCGATATTGATGAAATTCAACAGGAATCCCTTGGCCACAAGGCCCAAATATCCCCCCGCACTGATTTTAGGATGAAGGTCCTTTCGGGGTTTGGCCTTCCCCTTTTTTGAAAACAGAAAAATACCGTAGACCAAAAGGATCATGCCCCCGAATACAAAGAGCCCGGGTTGGTTGCTGAGGTTTTCCAGGAGTTGGAAACTACTGAAATAGGCGATGAGCAAAAAACATATATCGGCGATGAGCACCCCGATATCAAAGCTTACCCCGGCCCGGAACCCCTTGGTCGCACTGGTTTCCAACAGTACAAAAAAGACAGGTCCCAGCATAAAGCTCAGAAGGAGCCCCAAAGGAATTGCAGCCTGTATATCCTCGATCATTCCTACTCCACTCTATTGATTTTGCCTCCGAAGAGGGTGCTTTGGTCCATTTTCAGGGGATCACCGTATACGTCGATTTCCCCTCCGGCCTTGACATTGGCCTTGACGTAGTCCGTGGCATAGATTTCGGCACTTCCCCCCGCGTTCACGCTGATGGTGGTGAACTTGGTCTTGAAGGTCTTGCCGGAATAGGAGCCCCCGGTGTTGATGATCACGTCCTGGGTATTTGAAAACCCTGCCGTCATGATCTTGCCCCCGGTAACGGACTTTATCAGCAGCTGGTCCACTTGGCAATTGATTTCGATTTCCCCGCCTTCCTGGGCCCTGAGGTCCAGGATTTTCTGTACATAGGTCTCATCGGAGCTTATGCGTGCATCCTCGTTCACATCGATGACCTTGAGGTTTTCGGTATGGTAGAGGTCCACAAAGGTTCTGTATCCGCTGAATATTTTGTCGATTTCCATTCTGATTTTCAAAATCCCGTCGTTGTTCACCACGGCCACCTTGGAGGTATTGGCCCCGGAAATCACGACTTTGTTCTCATCCCCCCGGATCAAACTCAGGGATATGCCGTCAAATACCTTGATTTCCGTGAACTTCTGAAGATTTTGTGTAATGTCCCCATCCTGTGCCCTAAGGCACGATATGAACAGGGACAAGGATAAAATCATAGCAGTCTTCATCATTTAAAAATTTGGTTCCCAAAAGAATAACAAATTTTATTCCAAAATATTACTTTTTTTTGCCAATCAACGAAAAGTCCAGATGTCTTTTGATGAGATCTGAATCCTTTACCATCACAACGACCTCGTCCCCCAGCTGATAGACTTTTCTCCTGCGTTCGCCCACTATGGCGTACTGTTTTGGGTCAAAGACGTAATAATCGTCCTTGATGTCCCGGATCCGAACCATTCCCTCGCATTTGTTCTCCACGATTTCCACATAGATCCCCCATTCGGTGACCCCGGAGATGACCCCGAGGAATTCCTCGTCCTTGTGGTCCTCCATGAATTTGATCTGCATGTACTTCACAGAATCCCGCTCGGCATTGGCCGCCAGCATTTCCATATTGGTGGAGTGTTTGCACTTGACCTCATAGGCTTCCGCCTTGGGCATTTTCTCTTTGTCCAGATAATGCTGCAGCAATCGGTGTACCATGACGTCCGGATACCTTCGTATCGGTGAGGTAAAATGGGTGTAATACTCGAAACCAAGGCCGTAATGCCCGATGTTCTCCGTGGTGTAGATGGCCTTGCTCATGGAGCGTATGGCCAAAGTGTCCACCAGGTTCTGTTCCTTTTTGCCCTTGACGTCCTCCAGGAGCTTGTTCAGGGACTTGTTTATGGCCTTGGGGTCCCTGAGGTCCAGTTTGTGTCCAAACCTCGAAATAACCCCGTTGAGGGCCATTAATTTTTCCTCATCCGGTCTGTCGTGTACCCTGTAGATGAAGGTCTGTTTCTTTTTCCCGATGAATTCGGCCACTTTGCGGTTGGCCAACAACATGAATTCCTCGATGAGCTTATTGGCCTCCTTGGCCTCTTTGAAATAGACCCCCACGGGTTCAAAGGTTTCCGAAAGATGGAACTTGACCTCGATTTTGTCAAAGGAGATGGCCCCGGCATCCATTCGGGCATCCCGCATGATCTTGGCCAAACGGTCCAGGGTCAGGGTGGCCTCCACGATTTCAGGGGAAACTGAATAAGCCTTGTCCGTTATGGAGATTTCCTTGGGAATGTTTCCCTGGCCCGTCTCTATGATGTGCTGGGCCTCTTCATAGGCAAAACGCTGGTTGGAATTGATCACGGTCCTTCCAAACCATTGCTTGATGATCTTGGCCCTGTCGTCCATTTCAAAGACGGCCGAAAAGGTGTATTTTTCCTCATTGGGCCTGAGGGAACAGACGTTGTTGGAAAGTACTTCGGGCAACATGGGCACCACCCGGTCCACCAGATAGACCGAGGTGGCCCGATCATAGGCTTCCTCATCCAGGATGCTTCCGGGTTCCACATAGTGGGACACGTCGGCGATATGGATCCCTATTTCATAGGTTCCATGCTCCAATTTTCTAAAGGAGAGGGCATCGTCAAAATCCTTGGCGTCCTTGGGATCTATGGTATAGGTAAGTACCTCCCGCATATCCCTTCTCTTGGCTATTTCTTCCTTTTGTATGGTAGTGTCCAAGGTCTTGGCAAAGGCCTCCACTTCATGGGGAAACTCATGTGGAAGTCCATATTCGGCAAGGATGGCGTGTATTTCAGTATGGTGTTCCCCGGGTTTGCCAAGGACCTCGATCACCTCCCCATAGGGGGAATCCCGATCCTCGGGCCAATCCCCCAGCTTTACCAGTACCTTGTCCCCGTCCTGTCCCTTTTTGATCCGGTCCAGGGGAACGTATATATCGGTGTACATCCTGGAATCGGTGGGCCGTACAAAGGCAAAGCCCTTTTGTTTGTCCAAGATTCCCACATAGCTGTCCTTTTTGCGTTCCAATACCTTGGAAATCTCCCCTTCCTTCTTTTTTCCCTTGCGGGAGGGCTTGAGGAACACTTCCACGGTATCCCCATGAAAAGCCCTGTTGAGCCTGTGGTTGGGGACAAAGATGTCCTCCTCCATTCCCTCCACCACGATATAGGCATTTCCACTGGAGTTCAGGTCCACCCTTCCCTCAAAATAAGTGGCCAGGGAAGGTACTTTTTTGAATTTTCCCTTTTCTTCTTCCAGGATGCGGTTGCTTGCCGCGAGCTGCCCCAATCGCTTGATCAGCTCATTCCTGTCGTGGGTGTCGGTTACTTCTAACTTGGATGCTATTTGCTTGTAATTGAAACTTTTGGAAGGTTCTTTCTCCAGTATGGTAAATATGCCTTTGGTCAATTCGTTCTTTCGCTGACTTCTGGACCTCTTCTTTTTCTTTGACATTAATGTCTTTATTTTGATGAAAATTACAAATTATAATTCTTGGCCTTCAAAGTTTGACCAAGGAATCCTTCTTTATCAACAATCATCCATATTATATTTTTCTTTATTTCTTAAAATTTAAAAAAATGATGATGATGATGGTCTGTTGAAATGTGGAATAATTTTTTGGTTAAAAAGTTGCTTTGAACAGTAAGCATACTTTATCCACAATAGCTCGGAAGGGGACAAAGGTAAGAACCAAAGCCTTAAGTTTTTTATCAACCTATATTAATATCCATTATTAACATGAATTTATTGAAAAGTAAATGTTTCCTGAATGTTAATTACAGTTAAAAAATGGTTCAAAGCCGGGGATTACTTTTTGATGGATTTGGGTTGAAACATTCAATAATTATGCTATTGGCCCTATTTATTGAAATATCAAAATATAGTTATGGAACTTTATCCCTAAACGATCAACAATTTGGTGATTTTGATAATCCGTTGGTCCGTAGAACAATGTAAATATTCCCTTCTTTTTGTGAACAGTTGCAAATAAAAAGATATCGTACTTTTGTGGGAACCTCTTTAAAGCAAAAGTCATGAAGATAAGCATAGGAAACGATCACGCCGGAACCGAGTATAAATTGGCGATTGTCGGACTTTTGAAATCCAAGGGAATCGAGGTCACAAATTATGGGACCGATGGAGTGGATTCCGTGGATTATCCGGATTTTACCCATCCCGTGGCCCAGGATGTGGAGGAAGGAAAGGCCGATTTTGGGATTGTGGTCTGCGGCAGTGGCAATGGGGCCACCATGACGATCAACAAGCACCAAAAGGTCCGGGGAGCCCTCTGCTGGAACAAGGAAATCACCCAATTGGCCCGGGAGCACAATGATGCCAACATCCTGAGCCTTCCCGCCCGTTTTATAGCCCTTCCACAGGCATTGGACATGGTGGAAACCTTTTTGAACACCAAATTCGAAGGGGGAAGGCACGAGCGGAGGATCGAGAAGATTCCCTGCAATTGATGGATTCCAGGCCATCAGAACCATGGCTTTTTCCAGGCTGTATTGTTAATAACCCAAGGGAAACCGGGCCATGGAAATCCAAATAAAATCCTTTGAAGAACTGACCAATGCCGAGCTGTATGGAATATTGCGGCTCAGAGGCGAAGTATTTGTGGTGGAACAACAGTGTGCCTACCAGGATGTGGACAATCTGGATCAAAGGGCAATTCATTTGATGCTGATTTATGGAAGTGAATTGTTGGGTTATGCCCGTATCTTCAAACCCGGGGAACTTTATGAAAATGCGGCCATTGGTCGGGTGGTGGTATCCCCGAAGCATCGGGGCAAGGCCCATGGGAGAAAACTCATGGAGGCTTCCATGGCCTGGATCAGGGATGGTTTTCAAAATGCAGGGATTGAGATATCCGCCCAGGCCCATCTTATTTCCTTTTATTCATCCCTGGGATTCAACGAGGCCGGGGAGGAGTATTTGGAGGATGGGATTCCGCATGTGAGGATGGTGTGTGTCAGCTGAGCAAATCTAAAGCAGATTATCCATATTGGGCTTTGTGTCATCTGCCAAATCTTGTCAATTGGAAATATGATATAATTATTGTACAAGAAAATGTACAATATTATGTACTTAAAAAACAATGATTATGAGAGCAATAACAATTTCAACACTTCGAAAGAATATGAAAAAATACTTTGACCTTGTTACAAAGTCAATGGAGGTGATTGTTGTGCTATGAAGCAAAAGTGATGATGCAGTTGTCATAATGTCTATTAACGAGTATAATTCATTAAAGGAAACGGAACACTTATTATCCACCAAGGCCAATAGAAACAGACTAATGGAATCGATTGAACAAATCGATAGTGGGGAATTGGTTGAGTATAATGAAGATGAATTGAATATGGCTCTCTAAATGAATATTGATTTTACAAAACACGGTTGGGAAGATTTTGCGTATTGGTTGGAAAATGACCCAGATATAGCCATCAGAATAAAAGATTCATTGACTTAGGCACATAGTCAATAACGATAAAAGCCCTAAATTAGGGGAAACAATCATAGACAACATGGAGCAAAGGTTCAAGAGCCTATCGATTTTTGAGTTTCAGTCCCGTTTTCCGGACAAGGACAGTTGCCTCTCCCACTTGGCGGAGCTCAAGTGGGCCAACGGTTACGAATGCCCCAAATGCGGGCATGGCAGCAGTTGCGCCGGCTCCACGGCCCACTCGCGCCAGTGTTCCCGTTGCCGCTATGTGGAGTCCCCCACGGCCGGGACCCTCTTCCACAAGGTCAAGTTCGACCTGGTCAAGGCCTTTTGGATCGTGTACTTCGTCTCGACCAACAAGAAGGGGTTCTCCTCCACCGAGCTTGCCCGCAAGCTGGACCTGGGGCAGAAGACCTGCTGGCGGTTCAAGAGGAAGGTGATCAGGGCCATGAAGAGCTCGGGCAACCATCCCATAACGGGGTGCGCGGAGGTCGACGGGACGGTCTTCGGCCAGCAGGAGGAGGGCGTCCGGGGCCGGGAGAACGGAGCCAAGAAGCTCGTGGTGGTCGGCATCGAGAAGAAGGCCGTGCTGCTGGGCA
>CALDPL010000342.1 GCA_937911965.1 uncultured Allomuricauda sp.
CGTATCCATTGATCCGGTGGACCATCTGTGTGAAGCCGGAACAATCGATCCCGAAAGGGGTCCGTCCCCCTGATAGAAAAGGGGCCTTCAAATAGAGTAGGGCAGTATCGAGCAGCCCTTTTTTTGGAGCATCGCCCTTTTGGCAGGGGCCTTCAAAGTGGTGATTCAACAGGGATGCCGCTCCCACCACGGAGCCCAAGGGAACGGGAATCAGCATCCCGTCCGCATCACAAATATGGGAAAGGAGTTCAGTGGAAAGACCGGGCCATTGTTCGGATTCCAGACCGTGGTATTGTTCCTCGGAAATCAAACCGATCTGGTCCCTGCGGGCCCAACCCTCGAATCGATCGTGGGCCATCCTGATCCTGCTCCATTCCTTGCGTTGTTCCAAGACCTTGAAATGTTCCCCGTATAACAGTTGGGAGGACATTTCCGAAGCATCTTCGGGGCTTGTTCGAATGGGAACAATGCTCAGGGGACAGATTCCATAATGCATCTATTGTGGATTGGTTGCCTAATATCGTTCCAAGACCAGGGCCGATGCACCACCACCTCCATTACAGATGGCCGCTGCCCCATATTTTGCATTGTTCTGTTGCAGTACGTTCAACAGGGTAATGACGATCCTAGCGCCGGAGCAGCCCAGGGGGTGCCCCAGGGAAACGGCCCCGCCATTCACATTGACCTTTGATGCGTCCAGACCAAGAAGCTTTATATTGGCCAGTCCCACTACGGAAAATGCCTCATTGAACTCAAAGAAATCGATATCCTCCAGGGAAAGTCCCGCCCGGTCCAGGGCCTTGGGAAGTGCCTTGGCAGGGGCAGTGGTGAACCACTGTGGCTGGTGGGCGGCATCGGCATGGGCCACTATTGCGGCCAAAGGATTCAATCCCAGTTCCTTTGCCTTTTCCTCGCTCATAAGGACCAGGGCGGCGCCACCGTCGTTGATAGTGGACGCATTGGCCGCGGTGACCGTTCCTTCCTTGGTGAAGGCCGGCCGTAGGGAGGGGATCTTGTCCAAAATCACATTGCGGTACTCCTCATCCTCTTTCACCACCACGGGATCTCCTTTGCGTTGGGGGACCTCGACGGGCAGCACTTCATTGTCGAATTTTCCGGCCTTCCAGGCCGCTGCGGATCTTTGATAGGATTCTATGGCAAAGGCGTCCTGCTGCTCCCTGCTGAAATTGTATTCCTGCGCACAGGCGTCCGCACAGACCCCCATGGCGTTTTGGTCATAGGCATCCACCAGGCCATCCCTTTGCATCCCATCGATAAATTGGGTGGGTCCGAACTTGGTCGCACTCCTCAAATAGGCATAGTGGGGGATAAGGCTCATATTTTCCATGCCGCCCGCAACCACTATGGAGTTATCCCCCAAGGCAATGGACTGGGAAGCTTGCATTACGGCCTTCATGCCGGAGGCGCATACCTTGTTCACTGTGGTACAGGGCACCGTATCGGGCAGACCGGCGCCTAGGGCCGCCTGTCTGGCAGGAGCCTGTCCGTTTCCGGCCTGCACCACGTTCCCCATCAACACTTCCTCAACGAGGCCCGGGTCCAACTTTATCTTGTCCAGGGCCCCTTTGATTGCAATGGCGCCCAATTTGGGGGCCGGTATGGTGGAAAGGGCACCCATAAAACTCCCAATGGGAGTTCTGGCGGCCGAAACGATAACTACTTTTTTCATACATTCGGGATTGTATTGCGAAAATACTAAAATTAATTGCAAGGCCCCCGGGGAAGGGACCGGTCCTTTCTAAATTAATATTTCTATTTTTGGTTGTCAGTTCGATACTATGGGAAAAACCTTGGAC
>CALDPL010000343.1 GCA_937911965.1 uncultured Allomuricauda sp.
CCTCGCGTCCTGGGGGTCGACGGGCTCGAAGAGCTCGCTCATCGTGACACCTTCCCGTCCAGCAGCGCGGAGAGCTCGTTGACCAGGATGACCAAGGGGCCCTCCCATTGGATGCGCTTGTCCTTGTCCCGGTGGATCTCCTTGCGCTCCCCTGCCGAGCGGACCTGCACTATGGGTCCTTCCTTGATGAAGAGCCCGGCCATATCCACCACGGTCTTGAGGGATCCCCCCCCGTTGTCCCGCAAATCCAGGATAATGCCCTCGGCCCCAGCCTCTTTGAGACGCTCGACCTCTTGGGCCACGTCGGTGGCCGCATTGCGTTCTGAATAATCCTCAAAATCCACGTAGAATTTGGGCAGGTTGATCAGGCCGTAGCGGTGATCCCCTTTTTCAATCGTGGCGGATTTGGCGTAGGATTCCTCCAGTTCCACCACATCCCTTGTAATGGACACGGTCTCCAGGGTACCGTCCACCTTTCTCACGGTCAGGTCCACCACGGTCCCCTTGGGGCCCTTGATCAGTTTGATGGCATCGTCCAGGCGCATGCCCACAATGTTGATGGATTCTTCCCCGTCCTGTCCCACTTTGATGATCTCATCCCCCACTTCCAGGCGCTGATCCCTCCAGATGGGACCTCCGGAAATCACCTCGACGATCTTGGCACCTTCCGGCTTCTGTTGCAGCCGGGCACCGATGCCCTCGAACTTGCCGGACATGCCGATATCGAAGCGTTCCTTGTCATCGGGTGCAAAATAAAGGGTGTGGGGATCGAATTCCTCCACTATGGTGTTCAGGTACTGTACAAACCAATCTTCCCGTTCCAGGTTGTCCACAAAGTCGAAGAATTCTTCCAGGGCCTTCATGGTCACCTCCCTGGCCTCTGCCTCGGTTTCCACCTTGTCCACCCCGGAGGGGATCTCATCAAAGGCAAGGGAACCCTCAGACTGGGCCAGGTCCGGATTTCCATCGTTGATCCGATTGACCAATTTGTCCTCAAAGACGGTCAGGGTATTGTATTTGAGCTGTTTTCTCCAGCGCTCCACCAACTCTTTCCGGTTGGATGCGAATTCCTGGTTCTCGTAGTCTATGCTGATGTTCTCGTCCAAGGTATAGTCAAAGGGTTTGGAAAGCACCTCCTTGTAGATTTCCTTGGCCTCTCCCATACGGAGCATCAATCGTTGGTACACCAGGTTGAAAAAGGTCATTTCGCTGCCCTTGATCTCATCGTCCAACCTAAAGCGGTACTTTTCAAAGTCCCGAATGTCGTCCTCCAGAAAATATCTTTTGGTGGGGTCAAGGATATCGATGAAGCCATCGAACACTTCGGAACTGAAATTGTCGTTCAGGTCCTTGGGCTCATAATGTCCGCGCTCCAGAACATAGGTGATCAGCTCCAATAACAATTTGTCCTTGTCGTCATTTTCAAAACTCTTATTGGTAAAGCTGCAGGAGGCTACCGCCACGAGCATGGCCAAAAGGGCCAGGATAAAGTTGTTTTTCATGAATGTGGTTTTATTTGGGAACATTGTTTTTGGTCCCCATGGAGTGGATCCCATCATGCATCCACCGACCTCTCAACTATTTTGGGTTAACTAAGATACAGAAAAAACCGTGCCAGACGGGGCGGGTGACTTTAATTTTTTGTTAAACGCCCCAGGACCGTATCCTTTTTAAAAAACGTATTTTTATGCCCCAAAGTATGCCCTATGAAAAAACCGCTCATTCTGGTCACCAATGACGACGGGATCACCGCATCTGGTATCAAGGTGCTTATCGAAGAAATGCAGCATTTAGGAGACGTCACCGTAGTGGCACCCGAGGGTCCCCAATCGGGCATGGGTCATGCGATCACCATCGGCA
>CALDPL010000344.1 GCA_937911965.1 uncultured Allomuricauda sp.
CGAACTGCACCAGCGGCAGGCCACTCGGCGCGCGCGTGTAGGGCGCCTGCTTCTCGTCCCAGGCATGCGGGGCATGGTCCGTGGCCACCACATCGATCCGCCCGTCCAAAAGGGCGGCCCACAGGGTTTCCCGATCCCCTTTGGTCTTTACGGCAGGGTTCCATTTGATCAGGCTGCCCTTTTCGGCATAGTCCGCATCGGAGAACCAAAGGTGGTGGATGCAGACCTCTGCCGTGATTTTCTTTTCTTTCAAGGGAATTTCATTGGTGAACAGCTCCGTTTCGATTCCCGTTGAAAGGTGGAAAACATGGAGCCGGGCCCCTGTTTTTTGGGCCAGGGCCACCGCCTTGGAAGAGGACAGGTAACAGGCCCTCTGAGAACGGATCTGGGGATGCATCCCCATGGGAATGTCCTCCCCATAACGCTCCCGGGCCCGGGCCAGATTGGCCCGGATGGTCCCCTCATCCTCGCAATGGGCCGAGATCACCAGTTCCGTATTTCGGAAGATCTTTTCGAGCACCGCCTCATCGTCCACCAACATATTGCCGGTGGAAGAGCCCAGAAAGAGCTTGACCCCACTGCAGGCGTTCCTGTCCAAGCGCTTGAGCTCCTCCAGGTTGTCGTTGGTGCCCCCAAAGAGAAAGGAATAATTGACAAAGGACTCCCTTTTTGCCCGGGCAAACTTGTCCTCCAGGCGTTCCCGGGTGGTGGTCTGTGGGTCGGTATTGGGCTGCTCCATATAGCTGGTGATCCCCCCGGCAAGGGCCGCACGGCTCTCGGAGGCGATGTCCCCCTTATGGGTAAGCCCCGGTTCCCTGAAATGCACTTGGTCGTCGATCACTCCCGGCAACAACAGCCTCCCCTGCAAATCGATGACCTCCGCATGGGCATCGGAAATATCCCGATCGATCCGTGAAATAAACTCCCCTTCCAACAGCAGGTCGGCCTCCAGGACCCGCCCTTCATTGACCAGGGTTGCGTTCTTCAACAAAATCCTTCCCATGACTAAAACTTCTTTTTGAAGAAAATGCTCCTCCACTTCATCGCGATCACCCCAAAGATGGCCTCCCGGATGATCGCGGAGTTCATCTTGGACTTTCCGCTTACCCGATCGGTGAAGATGATGGATACCTCCTCGATCTTAAAGCCCTTGAGGTGGGCCCTGAACTTCATTTCGATCTGAAAGGCGTAGCCGATAAAGCGGACCCGGTCCAACTCGATCGTTTCCAACACCTTTCTCCTGTAGCAGACAAAGCCCGCAGTGGGATCGTGTACCTTCATCCCGGTGATCAACTTCACATAGAAGGAGGCCCCATAGGAGAGCAGGATCCGTGCCAGGGGCCAGTTGACCACGTTCACCCCCTTTTTGTAACGGGAACCCACGGCCACATCCGCCCCGTTGACACAGGCCCTGTGCAAGCGCGAGAGGTCCGCCGGCCTATGGGAAAAATCGGCATCCATTTCAAATATATACTCGTAATCCCGTTCCAGGGCCCATTTGAACCCATGGATATAGGCCGTTCCCAGACCGGATTTCTCCTGCCGTACCTCCAGGAACAGCCGTTCGGGAAACTCCCCTTGAACGGCCCTTACGGCATCGGCCGTACCGTCCGGGGAGTTGTCGTCCACCACCAGGACATGGAAATCCTTTTTCAGATCGAAAACCGTCCTGACGATGGCCTCGATGTTCTCGATTTCATTGAAAGAGGGTATTATGACCAATCCGTCCGCCATTCACTATGCTTTTGAGGGTCAAAAATACGGTTTTCCAGCTTGTCTTTTCAAAGGACAGCGTACATGCCCTTCCCACGGTCGACCAATATTCGTACCTTTGGCCCATTCAAAATCCGATTGATGGCCCAAAGGTTTCCCAGACTCTTTATGGTTTTATTGGCCGCTGTATTTGTGTTGAACCTGGTTCAGGCATCCATTACAGAGCTCATTTACGACGAGGCCTACTATTGGTATTATGCGCAAGACCTGGCCTGGGGCTATTTTGACCATCCCCCCATGGTGGCCTTCATGGTCAGGCTCGGCAGCCTGTTCTTTTCCGGGGAACTGGGGGTGCGTCTGATTTCCACCCTGCTTTCGGTGGGCACCTATATGCTTTTATGGCTGCTCATCGATCATCCGGAAAAAAAGAAATACGTGCCCCATTTTTTCCTATTGGTGTTCTCCTTTACGCTGATGAACGCCTATGGGTTCCTGACCCTGCCGGACACCCCTTTATTGTTTTTCACCGCCCTATTCCTCTGGCTATACAAACAATTCTTGAAAAAGCCTGTCCTGGGGACCTCCTTGCTGTTGGGGGTGGTGATGGCCTGCCTGATGTACAGCAAGTACCATGCGGTATTGGTGATCCTGTTCGTTCTGGCGTCCAATTTACGGCTCATTTTCAATAAATGGGCATGGCTCGCCGTCCTGGTGGCCCTGGCCTGTTATCTCCCCCATTTCCTTTGGCTATATCAAAACGATTTTGTGTCCATAAGCTTCCATTTGTACGAACGCCCCAATCAGGCCTATTCCTTTGGGGAGTTCACCCTGGGCTATTTCCTGAACCTGATCGTCATCATAGGGCTGCTGTTTTATTGGGTCTATGCGGCCTTCTTCAAATTCAGGCACAGGGACCTCTTTACAAAGGCCCTGGTCTATCTGGTGTACGGGGTGTTGATCTTTTTCTTCATTTCGAGTTTCAACCGAAGGGTCCAGGCCCAATGGGCCATCGTAATCACCATTCCCCTGGTCCCCATCGCCTTTGAATACCTCCTGGAACATGCCAAGGGCCGGAAGTGGATGTACCGCCTGGGACTGTTGAGCGTACTGCTCTTGCTCTATGCCAGGGCCTGGTTGGTATACCATCCCCTCTTCCCCATGATCTATGAGACCCATGGGAACAAACAATGGGTATCCGAACTCCACGGTTTGGCGGGGGATCTGCCTGGCCAATCACTCCGGAAGCAAGGCAGA
>CALDPL010000345.1 GCA_937911965.1 uncultured Allomuricauda sp.
CCTGCTTTTGATGCACCCCAGAACGCTGCCCAGCAAGGTGGAACTGCGTCCCAGCCGTCCGGACCTTAAATGATCATTGCATTTTTTCGGTCAAGGGGATTGAGGGATCGAAGATTTCACGGATCAGCAGGTGGAGCTGCTCCCCAAAGCGGGCAAGACCGCTTTGATCGATCAGGCTGTTGTTGGCATCCATGAAGAGTAGGAGTCCCTGGTCGAGGTTCTTGAAGGAGCGTATGCCGGCCTGAATGGGAAGGCTGCCAAATTTGTGGTGGTGGATATAGGCATAGCACAACAGTTGGAAAGCCTTGTCCTTCTTGGTGTCCACGAGCAGATCCTCCCAATCCTTGATCTTTACCTGTGCGGGTTCCACCCGGCCTGTCTTGTAGTCGATGATCCTCAATTGGCCGTCGATTTCATCCACCCGGTCCAGGGCCCCCTTAAGGTGTATCGGGAATTCCAGGCCGTCCACTTCCAAGGGGATCATATACCGCTCCTCCAAGGCCAAAAGTTTGACCGAATGGGTCTTGGATTCCTCTGCCTCCAGAGCGAGAAAGTTCTCCAAATAGCGAAGGATCACATGGTGCACCAAGAGGAACCGCCCTTTTGTGATATCCACGCCCGGCAATTCCCTTTGGAATTCAGTGCTTACCAAGGCGGGAAGCAGGGGGATTTGATCGATCAGGTCCCGGGGGTTGAGGGCACTTCCGATCCAAGGCCGGTACAATTGTTCCAGGCAGTGGTGAATGATGTTCCCGAACTTATTGGCGGCCATGGTTTCCTCCACTTCCTCCACCTCATTGATCCTTAGAACATTGTTTTGGTGGAAACCTATGGGGTCGCGCAGGTAATTGGTCAGGGAGGTAGGGGAGAACCCTTTGAGTGCCAACTCTTTTAGGGCCTGCATCATGGGCTCTCCCTTTTGGAGCTGCAGGGGAAGGACCGGGGGTATCGAAATTTTTGGGGCCGCCAGGGAATGGGTGGGCCGCGGCTGTATTTGTGGATCGGTCAACAGTTGGGAAATCAATCGGCTCCGTTCCCCGCCCTCCAACACATCCGCTTCCGTATTGTAAATGATATGTACCTTTTTGGCCCTTCGGATCAAGCGGTAGAAGTGATAGGTATAGATGGCGTCCCTTTCCTTGTGGGTGGGCAGTCCGTATTGCTGTTTTACGTCATAGGGGATAAAGGAATTGTTTGATTTGCCCGCAGGGAGTATGCCCTCGTTCACCGAACTGAGGATGACCGTTCCAAAATCCAGGTTCCTGCTCTCCAACATCCCCATGATCTGCAGGCCGCTCAGAGGCTCGCCGATAAAGTCCAGGGTTTCCAGGGCGGCCAATTGTTTCAACAGCATTTTCATGGATTTCAGATCCGTGATGAAATCCACCCCTTCCAGGTACTGTCCCATTTGGTTGAATAGGGTGTAGAAGCGATAGAGGTATTCCAGCTCCAAGGAATTGCCTTGGTCTTGATGGATATTTTTTAGTGCCCCTATCAGGGAGAGGCAGTTTTCCACCCATTGCCGGGGCCGAAGTCTTTCTTCAGGGAACAGGGGCAGCTCCATGGCCCCATCATGGCTCAAGAGCATTTTGGGGTCGAGATAGAGGTAATTCCCCTCTTTGACCTCCTGGGCCAGGTTGTGGGCAAAGGGGGGGTTTGCTGCGGCGGAAATGATTTGGGTGTACGGATTGGACAGGAATTCCAGGACCTGTTTATGGTACCATCCCCGTGGGGATCGCTCCGTGCAGAGTTCCAGATAGGAGTTGAAAAAGGAATACAAAATGGTTTTGTCCAGGGGCAGTCCCATGGTGATATTGACCTCCCCAACGGCTTTGGGGATTGCTTTCATCATGGGCTGCAACAGGCCTTCATCGGCCAACACCAGGGCCGTGTCCCTAAAATCCACGGCCTGCCCTTCCCCCATTTGCTGTAGAAGTTGCCCCGCATATTTGGTCTGTGAGGCATTTTTGGGGACTCCTGTGATATGTATTTCCCGGGCGGTGGAAGTCTTTCCCTTTGCCGGGAGGTTGTCCCGCTTTTGATAGTAGGGCCACTGCCGAAGGTATTTCCGGATAAAAAAGCCGGCCTCGTGTATGGGGTCTTCCAGGTATGCGGGATCAATGTCCCAAAGGATGAAGGAATTTCCCTGGGATAGCAGATGTTGTATTATTTCGGATTCCGCCCCGCTCAGGGCGTTGAACCCCACAAATACGGTGGTACGTGGATCCTTTGGGATCAGTCCCCCCTTTAGGCGTTCCACGGCCAGGCGTTGGACCAGGCCCTGATGGCCCCTTCCCCTTTCCCTTTGGTCCGAATCGAATCGGTTGTAAATGGCCTCCAACCTGCCCCAAAGCTGCAGGTAGTTTTCCATTAGGGGCGTTTTCTCCTTGTTCAACGACCAATGGTCGAGTTCCTTGATGGCCGATAGATAATTGAGGATTTCCCCGGAAGGCAGCAGGTAAGAGTCGATGGCCATGAAATCCTGCAAGAGGGTCTGTCCCCATTTGATGAAGGAGGAAAAGTCTTCTTGCCGATTCAGGTCGGACTCCCTATAGGCGGTATAGAGCAACAACAGGGATTCCAGGGTAGCGGCCTGTTTCATTCCGGAGAGCATTTCCATGAACTCTTGAATGGAATGGACTTCTGGGGCAAAGATGTTGCGCTCCAACCTTTTTGCGATATGTTGTTTTAAAAAGGTGCCCGATCGTTTGCTGGGAAGCACAAAGCGGCAGGTCTCCATGGGAATCCGCTTGTCCTCCAGCTCGTCCAATACTTCTTCCAGAAAGGTTTTGTGCATGTCCAAAAATATAAAAGGCCCCGCATTTGCGGGGCCTTTTCAATAAGAATTTTAAGCTTTGTTTACTTCACCAAGTTGATTTCAACCCTTCTGTTCTGGGTCCTACCGGCGTTGGTGTTGTTGGTGGCGATGGGCTTGGCCTCACCGTAACCTACAGCAGTCAATCTGTTGGAAGCGATTCCCTTGTCGATTAGGAAGTTCCTAACAGAATTGGCCCTTTCCTCGGACAACCTTTGGTTGGTGGCTTCGCTACCTACACTGTCAGTGTGTCCTTCAACTGAGAACTTGGCGTTTGGATACTCGTTCAAGATCTGGATGATGTCGACCATAACAGAAGTGGATTCTGCTTTGATGGAAGATTTACCGGTATCGAACAAGATGGTCCTTGCGTAGTCATTCAATTGTTTCTGAACTTCCTCGGTTACTTCTGGGCATCCGTTGTTGGCAACAGTTCCGGCAACATCTGGACATTGATCGTCTTTGTCAAGAACTCCGTCACCATCGGTATCAGGCCAAGGGCATCCGTTGTTTTCAGCAGGTCCTGCTTCGTTTGGACACTGGTCATCTTTGTCGGCAACACCGTCACCGTCAGCATCGGGACATCCGGCCAAGGCAGCAAGTCCGGCTTCGTTTGGACAGGCATCATCCTTGTCGGCAACACCGTCACCGTCGGAATCGGGGCATCCGTTCATTTCTTTGGAACCGGCTTCGTTGGGGCAGGCATCCTTGCTGTCCTCGATACCGTCTCCGTCAGAATCGGGACATCCGTTGAACGCAGCCAATCCGGCAACCTCTGGACAGGCATCATCCTTGTCATAGACTCCGTCACCGTCTGTATCGGTTCCACCGAATTTGATGCTAAGACCGGCCATGTGCTGGAAGTGTTTTACCAAGTAATCCTCAAAGGCGTGCTTGTACTGTGTCTGAAGGGTCAAACCGATGTTTTCGGAAAACCAGATGTTCAGACCCACACCCCCGTTAACGGTTCCGGCGCCGATTTCATCGACCCAGGTGTAGCCTCCTCCGATCTCAACAAAGGGATCAAGCGTGGTGTTCTTAAGGATGTTGTATTTGATGGTACCATCTAGAGCGTAGTAGGAAAGGTCGTCAACGGAAGTATCTCCCATTTTCTCGATCCTGTTCAAGGATCCCCTTGCTCCCACTGAGAAACCATCGCCCACATATTTGGACACACCAACGTAAGAAACTGAA
>CALDPL010000346.1 GCA_937911965.1 uncultured Allomuricauda sp.
GAAGATACCGACCAGAACCGCTATGTAGAAGGCGCGGAAAACTACATCATCGAATCCTTAAAATGGTTAGGATTAAACCCTGATGAAGGAGTTGGTTTCGGCGGCTCGCATGAGCCTTACAGACAGTCTGAAAGAAAAGAAATTTATGCAAAATATGCTCAGGAATTAATTGATTCCGGCAACGGATATTATGCTTTTGATACGCCGGAAGAGCTTGATAAATTTCGTTTGGAGGCTGAGTCTAAAGGAGAAACATTTATTTATAATTCACAGAATCGTAATCAGTTAAATAATTCTTTGAAATTAAATCAGGAAGAAATTCAAGCAAAAATTAATTCCGGGATTCCTTATGTTATCCGATTTAAAATTCCGGAGAATCAAACCGTTTTACTGGATGATCTGATTCGTGGGAAAATTTCCAATAATTCCAATACGTTGGATGATAAAGTTTTATATAAATCTGACGGTATGCCAACTTATCATTTGGCCAACATCGTGGACGATCATTTGATGCAGATCAGCCATGTGATCCGGGGAGAGGAATGGCTTCCCTCCCTGGCCCTGCACCAATTGCTCTACGATGCCTTTGGGTGGAAGGCACCGGTCTTCGCCCATTTGCCCCTGATCCTAAAACCCAATGGCCCGGGCAAGCTCAGCAAAAGGGATGGGGAAAAAGGGGGCTTTCCCATCTTTCCCCTCTCTTGGGGAAATTCCCAGGGGTATCGGGAGGCGGGTTATTTTCCCGAAGCCGTGGTGAACTTTTTGGCCCTCTTGGGTTGGAATCCGGGAACGGAACAGGAGTTGTTTTCCCTGGAGGAACTCGTGGAAGGTTTTTCCCTGGAACGCGTCCACAAGTCCGGGGCCCGCTTTGACCCGGAAAAGAACAACTGGTACAACCAGCAATGGATGCAGAAAATGCCCATTGAATCCCTGGTCGATCTTTTTGTGGAGGAATTTGCCTCGGACGAAAGCCTGGATCTCAATAAATACGATAGGGATTATTTCACCAAAGTGATTTCCCTGATCCGGGAGCGCGCACGCTTTGTATCGGATTTTGGGGATTTGGGAAAATACTTTTTTGTCGCCCCAAAAGAATATGACGAAAAGGCGGCCAAGAAACAATGGAAAGACGACAGTCCCCAAACTATGGAAGGGGTCTTGGAACTTTTGGAAGGATACGAATCTTTTGAATCCGTGGTCCTGGAAGGGAAGATCAAGGCCTGGGTGGAGGAACAGGGCCTGTCCCTGGGAAGGGTAATGGCCCCCTTGCGCCTGATCATTGTAGGGGCACTGCAGGGACCCCACCTGTTCGATATCATGGCCCTTTTGGGAAAGGAAGAAAGCCTTGCCCGGATTAAAAGGGGGATCACCGCATTGACCGCATGAAAAAAGTGTAACAAATCTTGATCCGGCCCGACCAATACTGGCCAATTGTTTGTATTTTCAACCACTAACACTAAATCAGATAGCCATGGTCAATTTTTATTTAATACCCTTAGTATTTCTGGGGCTGATCATTTTGTTCAAATTCTTTTTTATCGTGAAACAACAGACCGCAGTGGCCATTGAACGCTTTGGGCGTTTTCAGAGCATTCGCCACTCGGGCCTGCAAATGAAGATTCCGCTGGTGGACCGCATTGCGGGAAGGCTCACCCTAAAGATCCAACAGCTCGATGTTATTGTGGAGACCAAGACCCTGGACGATGTGTTCGTGAAATTGAAAATATCGGTTCAATTTGTTGTGATCCGGGACAAGGTCTACGATGCCTTCTATAAATTGGAATACCCCCACGACCAGATCACCTCCTATGTGTTCGACGTGGTACGGGCAGAGGTCCCCAAGATGAAATTGGACGATGTCTTTGTCAAGAAGGACGATATTGCCATTGCCGTTAAAACAGAACTTCAGGATGCGATGTTGGATTATGGATATGATATCATCAAGACCCTGGTAACGGATATCGATCCGGATGCCCAGGTTAAAGCTGCCATGAACCGGATCAATGCCTCCGAACGGGAAAAGATAGCGGCCCAGTTTGAAGGGGATGCCGCCAGGATCCTGATCGTTGAAAAGGCCAAGGCCGAAGCAGAGAGCAAAAGACTGCAAGGTCAGGGGATCGCGGACCAACGTCGGGAGATTGCCCGGGGTCTTGAAGAATCCGTGGAGGTCCTCAACCGGGTAGGGATCAATTCCCAGGAAGCATCGGCCCTGATCGTGGTGACCCAACACTATGATACCCTACAGGCCATTGGGGAGGAAACCAATTCAAATTTGATCCTCTTGCCAAATTCCCCACAGGCGGGAAGTGATATGCTCAACAATATGGTGGCCTCCTTTACGGCCAGTAACCAAATTGGAGAGGCGATGAAACAACAGAACAAAAAGAAGGGCGGTACCAACTGATCCTTCAATTTTGAAATAAAGACAGAATGGGGCTTTTCGCCCCATTTTTATTTTAAGCCAAGAACAATTGATTCAAAGTTGAAAGAAAATATAACAGGCGTTATAATTTAAGGGTGATTCGAACTCTAAAGGCCTAGGACGGGGTTTTGGTCCAGTTGGGTCACGACCACCTACCTAAAATTTAAAACTCGCTTATAACGCTTTAAAATCACCGGATTTTGATAAGAAAACCAAATGGTTTAATTCACTGCTATAGCTAAAAACTATACTACTCCTTTTGATCCAATTTGGCCCAAGTATCTCGAAGTCCAACTGTTCGATTGAAGATGGGATTGCCGGGGGTGGAGTCGGTGTCGACATTAAAATACCCCATCCGTTGGAACTGAAATTGCTCCCCGACTTTGGCCTCTTTTAGACCGGGCTCCAAAAAGGCGGTGATCTTTTGTAGGGAGTCCGGGTTGATGAATTCCATAAAATCCCTGTCCTTGTGGGCATCGGGGGTCGGGTCCGAGAACAGCCTGTCGTACAATCGGACCTCTGCCTCAAAGGCATGTGGGATGGAAACCCAGTGCAGGGTGCCCTTGACCTTTCTGAGGCTTTCTTCGGTCCCTGAGCCACTCTTGCTCTTGGGATCATAGGTACACTGTACTTCCAAGACATTGCCCTTTGAATCCTTGGTACAGCTTTCCGCCTTGATGATATAGCCGTTTTTGAGGCGCACTTCCCCGCCCAATTTTAGGCGGAAGAATTTACGGTTCGCCTCTTCCCTGAAATCATCTTCCTCTATATAGAGTTCCCTGGAGAAGGGTACTTTTCTGAAACCTGCGGATTCATCCTCGGGGTTGTTCTCGGCCTCCAACCATTCTTCCTTCCCTTCCTGGTAATTGGTGATGACCACTTTCAGGGGACTCAGCACGGCCATGACCCTGGGGGCGGTCTTGTTGAGCTGTTCCCGAACGTGGAACTCCAAGAGGGACAGGTCCACGACATTGTCCCGTTTGGCAATCCCAATGGCATCGGCAAAGTTCTTGATGGCCTTGGGAGGGTAGCCCCTACGGCGCATTCCCGAGATGGTGGGCATGCGGGGATCGTCCCAGCCGTCCACGACCTTTTGTTCGACCAACTGGAGCAGCTTTCGTTTGCTCACCAAGGTGTGGCTGAGGTTCCTTCGAGCGAATTCCCGCTGTTTGGGCCTGAGTCTGTCCTTGGATACCAATTGGTCCAAAAACCAATCGTAGAGTTCCCTGTGTGGCAAAAACTCCAGGGTGCACAGGGAATGGGAAACTTGTTCCAAATAATCGCTTTCCCCATGGGTCCAGTCGTACAGGGGATAAATACACCAATCGGTATTGGTCCGGTGGTGGGCCCTGTGCAGGATTCGGTACATCACGGGATCCCGCATCAACATATTGGGGGAGGCCATGTCGATCTTGGCGCGCAATACGTGCTCTCCCTCTTTGTATTTCCCGTTTTTCATGTCCTCAAAGAGCCGAAGGTTTTCCTCTACGGAACGAGTTCTATGGGGACTGTCCGTCCCGGCCTGGGTGGGTGTCCCCTTTTGTGAGGCCATTTCCTCGGAAGATTGGCTGTCCACATAGGCCTTTCCCTTTTTGATGAGTTCCACGGCCCAGTCGTACAATTGTTGGAAATAGTCCGAGGCATAGCATTCCTGGTCCCAAGTATAGCCCAACCATTCCACATCCCTTTTGATGGCCTCGACATATTCCTTTTCCTCCTTGGCGGGGTTGGTGTCGTCAAAACGCAGGTTGCAGCGGCCGCCAAACGACTCGGCCAGACCAAAGTTAAGGCAGATGGATTTGGCATGGCCGATGTGCAAATAGCCGTTGGGCTCCGGCGGAAAGCGGGTGACCACTTGAGTACAGCGCCCTTCGGCCAGCTCCTGCTGGATGATCTGTGCAATGAAGTTAAGCGGTTTGTTCGATTCAGACATAGCGGCGAGTTACTCAGGATTCCAATTCACGGCTGCGCGTTCTGCGCGGTTCCGGTTTGCAGGTAAAGCGCGTATTATAGCCGCCTCGTCGGCACCGGAGCCACGCCCAGTTGT
This sequence comes from uncultured Allomuricauda sp., assembly GCA_937911965.1. Lineage (GTDB taxonomy): Bacteria > Bacteroidota > Bacteroidia > Flavobacteriales > Flavobacteriaceae > Flagellimonas. Next base: position 4,470 of record CALDPL010000346.1, read on the forward strand.
AACTATTCAGCTCACGCCCGAATTTGCCCATAGCTGCGTTAAAAAATGGTCCTTTACACCTGTAAACTCACATTTTTCGCCTTGCTCTGCACTAATTCGGACGTAA
>CALDPL010000347.1 GCA_937911965.1 uncultured Allomuricauda sp.
GTTTTTGTCCCCATCGCCCTGGGGCTCTTTTTGGTTTGGTATTCCTACAACGCCACCAGCGCTGAGGAACGCCGGCAGATCATCCATTACATTTCGAGTGCCAGTCCATTTTGGATCGGGCTATCGGTGGTCCTGGGCGTCTTGAGCCATGTGTCCCGGGCGGTGCGATGGCGCTATCTGTTGGCCCCCTTGGGATACAAACCTGGGATGCTGAACGCCATTTTCATCGTATTGATCGCCTATTTCGCCAACCTGGGCATCCCCAGGTCCGGGGAGGTGCTTCGGGCCACCGCCCTGACCACCTATGAAGGGGTCCCATTTGAAAAGGGCTTTGGCACCATAGTCACCGAAAGGGTGATCGATCTGATCATGTTGCTGTTGATCGTGGGCCTGGCCCTGGTACTGCAGACCGATATCATCCTGGTGTTTTTGGAGCAACGGGGGGTCAGTATGTTGGGGACCGTCACCATCCTGGTCGTCGGGCTGCTGGGGATGCTCCTGGGCATCTACCTCATCAAAAGATCGAAATCCAAGCTTGCCAACAAACTCAAAGTACTGTTGCGCGGCCTGATGGACGGCCTGCTGAGTGTCTTCAAGATGGAAAAGAAATGGCCCTTTTTGTTCCACACCCTCTTTATCTGGGCCTCCTATGTCGGGATGTTCTGGGTGATCAAACATACAGTGGCGGAAACCCAGACCCTGGAATTCAGCCAGTTGCTGGTCGCCTTTGTGGCCGGGGCCTTTGCCATCTCCACCACCAATGGGGGAATCGGCCTCTACCCCATAGCCGTGAGTGCCGCCCTGGGCCTGTTCGGCATAAGTTCGGTCTCGGGGAATGCCTTTGGGTGGATCATGTGGATCAGCCAGACCTTGATGGTGGTCGTCTTCGGTGCAATATCCTTTATTGTGTTGCCGTTATTGAATAGAAATCGATAGCCCCAGGCGACCAAAAACCCACAGATGAAAAAATGCCCCCTCTTTGCCATGATGGCCCTGCTGTGCCTTCCCTTGGCAGCTCAGGTCAAAAAGGAAATCTTTGAATCCTTCAAGTTGCAGGAACGAAGAAATGTCTCCTACTACTTTCCGGAGGATTATTCCGAGGATAAAAAATACCCCCTGCTGCTGGTATTGGACGGCCAGGACCTCTTCGATCTCGTAGTGGCCAACGCCAAGTTCCAGAGCCGTTCGGACCGCATGCCCCAGGTCATTGTGGTCGGGGTGGAACAGGGAACACAGATGCGATGGGAGGATTGTGGCTTTGAAGGGGATACCGGCCTGCCCGATGATAAGGGAAAACAGTTCTATGAATTTCTGGGCACCGAACTGATCCCCTATATGGAGACCCACTACAATATCGCCCCTTTCAAAATGTTCATCGGCTATGACATCACGGCCAATTTTGGCAACTTTTACCTGTTCAAGGACCGTTCCCTGTTCAATTCCTATGTGAGCATTTCGCCGGTACTGGCCCCTGAGATGGAAAGCAGGGTCCCTGCCCGGCTCTCGGCCCTGGAGCAGGAAATCTTCTACAACCTGATCTTGGAAAAGGAACCCACCGAGGACCGACAAAGGATCCTTCAGATGAACCACGCCATAGCGTCGATCACCAAGGAGAACATCCATTATTTTTTTGATGAGTACGAGGATGCCGACCATACCTCCATCATGGCCTACGGCCTGGGCAAGGCCTTTGACAATGTCTTCAGGATGTACCGCCCCATCAGTCCCAAGGAATACCGGACCGAGATCCTGACCTCCCAGGAACCGGCTTTCGCCTATTTGGAAAACCGATATGCGGTGGTCGAAAAGTTGTTCGGGTACAAAAAACCCGTGGAACTCAACGATGTGATGGCCATCTATGCCGCCTGTAAAAAGAAGGAGGATGTGGAATCCCTAAAACCCCTTGCCGAACTCTGCAAGAAGGAATTTCCGGAGGCCATGATCGGCCACTATCTGGAAGGGGAGTATTACGAGGAGATCGGGGAGCCCAAAAAGGCGTTCAAGACTTTTGAAAGGGCCTTTCAAATGCAGGAGATCGACTTTTTGACCCGGGACATGGCCCTTCAGAAAATTGAGGCCCTCAAGGCCGACTTCGGCTATTGAACCGGGAGGTCACCTAAATTTACACCCTTGTCCCAAAGGGTCAATTCACTATCTTTAGGGCCCTAATCCCCGTTGGAATGGCCAAGACCAAGACCGCCTTTTTTTGTCAGAACTGTGGTACCCAATACGCCAAATGGACCGGACAGTGCAGCTCCTGCAAGGAGTGGAACAGCCTGGTGGAGGAAGTGCTGCAGAAGGCCGAAAAGAGAAGTTGGGATCTGGATTCCTCGGAGCGGGAGCCCAACAGACCGTTGCGCATCCCGGAGATCCCAAAGGGGAAGGAAGAGCGCCTGGACAGCATGGACGGGGAGTTCAACAGGGTTTTGGGCGGAGGATTGGTCCCAGGTTCCCTGGTCCTCTTGGGAGGGGAGCCCGGCATCGGAAAAAGCACCCTGCTGTTGCAGATTGCCCTGAAACTTCCATACAAAACCCTCTATGTCTCGGGGGAGGAAAGCCAAAGGCAGATCCGGATGCGGGCAGAGCGCATCCATCCGGAGAGCGACAACTGTTACATCCTGACCGAGACCAATACCCAGAACATTTTTCGACAGCTCATGGAGCTCCGGCCCCATTTGCTGATCATCGATTCCATACAGACCCTGCACACCGACCATATAGAGTCCGCTGCGGGCAGCATTTCCCAGATCCGGGAATGCAGTTCGGAACTCATCAAATTTGCCAAACAGAGCAATACCCCCGTCATTTTGATCGGGCATATCACCAAGGAAGGCAGCATAGCCGGCCCCAAGATCCTGGAACATATGGTGGACACCGTCCTCCAATTTGAAGGAGATCGCAATTATGTGTACCGCATCCTGCGTTCCCTGAAAAACCGTTTTGGGTCCACGGCCGAGCTCGGCATCTATGAGATGCAGGGTTCCGGGCTCCGGGAGGTCAGCAATCCCTCCGAGGTGTTGATCTCCAAAAACGATGGGGTCCTCAGCGGCACGGCCATTGCGGCCACCGTGGAGGGCATGCGCCCCCTGCTCATTGAAATCCAGGCCTTGGTAAGCAGCGCGGTCTATGGGACCCCACAACGTTCTGCCACCGGTTTCAACGCCAAACGCCTGAACATGCTGTTGGCCGTCCTGGAAAAACGCGCCGGCTTCAAACTGGGGGCCAAGGATGTCTTTCTGAACATCACAGGCGGCATCACCGTGGACGATCCCGCCATAGATCTGGCCGTGGTGGCCGCCATCCTTTCCAGCAATGCCGACCTCCCCATTCCAAAGGGCCACTGTTTTGCCGCGGAAGTGGGCCTGGCCGGGGAAATCCGTCCGGTGCAACGGGTGGATCAACGGATCTTGGAAGCGGAAAAATTGGGGTACACCCACATCCATATTTCCAAAAACAACAAAATAGGGCTCAAGAACACCGCCATCGAAATCCATGGGGTATCCAAGATCGAAGAACTCGTTCGCTCGGTCTTCGGCTGATCAGGGGGCCGGGTTGGGAATGGAATTGTGGATTTCCGCAATCCCTTCCAGGACTGCATCGGACAATTCCACCTCCAGGCTCCCGATGTTTTCCTTGAGCTGTTCCATGGTCGTGGCGCCCACGACGGTACTGGTGACAAAGGGGCGGGTATGGACAAAGGCCAGGGCCATCTGGGCCGGGCTCAGACCGTGCCGACGGGCCAATTCCACATAGCGGCGGGTGGCCTCAACGGCGGTGTCCCCCTGGTATCGGGTATATTCGGGAAAAAGGCTGATCCTGGCCTTCCTCGGGGGGACCTCCCCCAAATACTTCCCGCTGAGCACCCCGAAGCCCAAAGGGGAATGGGCCAAAAGTCCGATCTGTTCCCGCATGGAAATCTCGGAAAGCCCCACCTCGAACAGGCGGGTCAATAGGTTATAGGGATTCTGAATGGTCAACATCCGAGGCAGGTTTCTATGGACCTTGCTCTCCTCCAAAAAACGCATGCAGCCCCAAGGGGTCTCGTTGGAGAGGCCCACATGTCCGATCTTTCCAGAAGCGATCAATTCCTCCAAGGTTTCCAACACTTGATGGATGTTGTCCTCCCAGCCATCCAGGATATGGGCGTTGTAGCCCCGTTGTCCAAAGTAGTTGGTGTTCCGCTCCGGCCAATGCAGCTGGTAGAGGTCGATATGATCGGTGCGCAAACGCCGCAAACTGCCCTCCACGGCCTCGATCAGGGCCTCCTTTGCAAAACCGTTGTTGCGGATGTGCTTTCCGTTATGGCCCTTGCCGGAAATCTTGGAGGCCAAGACCACCCGGTCCCGGTTTCCCGTCTTATGGAACCAATTGCCGATAAACTCCTCGGTCACGGCATAGAGCTCCTTTTTCACCGGAACGGGATAGAGTTCGGCGGTATCAAAGAAGTTCACCCCCTGGTCCAGGGCATAGTCCATTTGTTCATGGGCCTCGGCCTCGGTATTCTGCCGGCCCCAGGTCATGGTTCCCAGGCATATTTTACTGATACGGATGTCGGTATGTGGGATTCTGGTGTATCTCATCTGCAATTTTTTTGGGGACCAAAGGTACTCAAACCGAAAGCTTGTATTTGGGATAAAATCAATTTTCGACCTCCAACAAAATGGGGCAATGGTCGCTGTGCACGGCCCCTGAAAGGATCACCGAGCGTTTCAGCCTGGCCTCCAGGGGTTCGGCCACCATGCCGTAATCCAAACGCCAGCCCTTGTTATTGGCCCGGGCATTGGCCCGGTAGCTCCACCAGGTATAGTTGTGGGGCTCTTGATTGAAATACCTGAAACTGTCTATAAAGCCACTGTCGATGAAATTCCCGATCCATTCCCGTTCCACCGGCAAAAATCCCGATACGTTCTTGTTCCGAACCGGATCGTGGATGTCAATGGCACGGTGACAGATATTGTAATCCCCACAGACCACCAGGTTGGGCCGTTCCTTGCGCAGGGAATCTGCATATTTCTGAAAATCCGCCATATACATCAGCTTGTGGTCCAAACGGGCCAGATTCGTTCCCGAAGGCAGGTACATGCTCATGATCGAGAGATCCCCATAATCGGCGCGCAGGTTCCTTCCCTCAAAGTCCATATAATCGATCCCGGTACCGAATTCCACATGGTCCGGGGCCTTTTTGCAGAGCAGGGCAACCCCACTATACCCCTTTTTCTGTGCACTGAACCAGTAGTGATGGGGATATCCGGCTTCCTCAAAGACCGAAGTGTCCACCTGTTCCTCCATGGCCTTGGTCTCCTGCAGGCAGACCACATCGGGATCCACACTTTTCAACCATTCCACAAAACCTTTGCCCAGGGCGGCCCGGATGCCGTTCACATTATAGGATACGATCTTCATCAATAAAATTTTTTCTAAAAATAGGGATTGTGCCCCGCTTCTTAAAAAAGAATTTTTCGAAGGGTTCTCAAAGGAAGGAAAAAGCATGGCAGCATGTAAAGAAGGGGAAATCAAGATCCCATCGAACTCCCTCCATAAATTGACGCAATACCATAATCGCGACACGTATTTGTCGCAATACTTGTTTTTGTCGCTATTTGGCCGATGAGAGGCCCACAATACCCTATTACCTTATACGCCATTAGTTGGGGGAGCCTGACACCTTTCGATTAAGGTACAGGGAAGAAATCAGGGAGGACAGCCAACAGCTCGTACTGAACGCCATGGCCAAAGATCGGGCCATTGGGCACATAAAGATCAAGGCAGGGAATTTGGTCCCCCGGGACAGGGACCAATTCATAGAGGCGGTGGAACGGGAATTATTGGACCTGCACGAGGGCAATTTTGCTCGGTATAGGATATCCCCATCCGAATTTAAACGATGGAAGACCGTATGGGAAAACTGAATCCCGATTAAAACCTGTACTTTTAGGGACATGAAAACCTGGATCGCCCTGCTCAGGGGAATCAATGTCGGAGGAAAGCACCTCGTTCCCATGAAGGAACTCAAGGCCCTGATGGAGGGCCATGGGTTTTCCAAGGTCAGGACCTACATCCAAAGTGGCAACCTGGTCTTTGAGCATCCCGAAAGGCCGCAGGACGAAATCGAACTGCTCATTGAAAAGGCCTTTGGGTTCCGGCCCTTTGTGCTGATACGCTCCCAAGAGGAACTGCTCAAAGCGGTAAAACAATGTCCCTACCAAAGCGATATGGGGAATACCATCCATTACTTCTTTTTGGATAAAACGCCACAGACCCCCAAACTTGAACTTCTGGATGGGGTGAAAAAGGATTCCGAGAAATACAGTCTGATCGATAGGGTATTCTACCTCCATGCCCCCGAAGGCATAGGCAAATCCAAACTATTTGAAAAAATTGACAGGGCCTTCCCCAATACCCGGATGACGGCCAGAAACCTCAATACCATCAACAAGCTGGTGGAAATGGTCTCCTGAACAAGGCTTTATGACCAGGAATATCGTAAAAAATTCAAGGAAGTCTTTTGAATTTCCAACCATTATTTAGATATTTATCTAAATATAGAACAATGAACTCCCTCTTCAAGTCACTCAATGACCCGACCCGAAGGCAGATCTTGCAATTGCTCAAGGAGCG